>JAHJOQ010000059.1 GCA_018820315.1 Candidatus Zixiibacteriota bacterium
GATGCTGCATCCAGACCTGTAGAACTCAGAATTTTCAATACTCTCGGTCAGGCTGTGACCACTCTCGTCGAGGGCGATCTGCAGCCCGGAGTGCATCACTTCACATGGAATGGCAGAGACTCTTACGGCGAAGAGGTTGCCAGCGGTGTCTACTTCTATCGCCTTACTGTAGATGACGCCCGCTCCACCAAGAAAATGGTGTTGATGAAGTAGAGCTCGATTGCGTATCATATCTGCAGACAGACTTCAATCCGGCAACTCCACGGAACTCACACTTTCGAATAACGTATGGAATCATGGGCAATAGTGCTGGCTCAACTGGAGAACAATGACCTTGACACCATGTATCCAATTTCATAAGTTTCGTGTGAATCCAAGGGAGGGAGAGAGATTATGAGAATTCAACTTAGCCTAATTCTGTTACTGTCGCTTCTGGCGGTGATCCTCATGCCATCAGTCACCCTTGCCGGTAAGGACGATGCAGGTGAAAAGATTGGCGATTCGGTTTATGTGGATAACAAGTTCGGGTTTTCGTTTGAGAAGCCGGCCACCTGGAAATTCAAGGATATTCACAAGAATAAGGACGTCGAAAGGGTGCTTCTGCTTCAAGATAATCCGACCGTCCCGGCGCGCTATACCAGATTTCGGCAGCTTTTCACACAGCCGCAGATCACAGTTCTGGCATGCGAGATTGACCAGAACCCCAAGGAATATATGGACTTCCTTCTTGCGGAGGACGGGAAAGACGATCTGAAGAAGAAGGCCTTGGACAAGTTTCTGCTGTTTCAACAGGATTCCAAATATACTTTCGAGCCGCAACGACCAAGGTCTGTGAAAGTCGGTGGTCACCACGGTATCAAGATCGTCGGCAAGAAGCAGTACTCATATCAGACGGAAGAGACTGGCGCAATGTCCGATTATTTGTTCGGATATATCTATATCATAAATGCTGAGAATGGCCTTGTAGTAATGGAATTTGTTTGTGAAAGAGAGATTCAGGAGCAACTGGAACCCGATTTCGATTTCTTGATCAGTAGCTTCACGTTCACGGATAGCGATAAGGACAGCGACGTTAAGGATAGTGATTCGACGGAGGAATAGGAATACCCGGCTTTTTGTTTGACAATGCGCCAATGCACGGATAGTATTCAGGAGTTCGGGTAAAGGAGGAACCATGTGGGCAGTTAGATACTTGCTGCTGTTGATTCTGATAGTGCTGATCCTGGGCTTCGCGATTTTGAATTCATCTCAGAGGGTGTTTATCAATCTCCCGACTCGTCTGATTCCGGATGTGCCGCTGACGGTCGTGATGTTGAGTGCCTTCTGCGTCGGAATTCTGGTCAGCTTCATTTTGACAGTGGCGCAGACGATGAAGATGTCGAGTGATGTGCGGGCAAGTCGCAGGAAAGTACACCAATTGGAAATGGAACTTGCGGCACTGAGAAACCGCTCGCTTGAAGACGTTGACACGCTTGATGAAAGTGAGGTCAGGCAGGAATGACCACATTCTGGTGGATAGTGATTTTCATGATTGTTGTCGCGTCTGCGGCGGCCGCGTATTACTTCTATGTCCGTCGATCATCCAAGGAAAAGCCTGCATCTGATGAGAGTTATGTCGAAGCTTTGAGGGCTTTGCTCGACGGCAACCAGACACTCGCATTTCTCAAGCTCAAAGAGACAGTCACGGGCGATTCGAACAACATTGATGCATATTTGAGGCTTGTGGCCCTCTTCCGTCAGCGCGGCATGCATTCGAAGGCACTTCAGTTGAGCACAGATCTCAGCCTGCGGCAGACCATAGGTCCTGCTGACAAAGTGCGGGTACTCTACAGCCTCGCTGATGACCATCTTGCGGCCGGAAGGCTCGAAGCGGCGGAAGGCATACTTCAAAATCTGGCCCAGATGAGTGGGCAGAAGAGCACGGCGACGAAGAAGCTTGTCGAGCTATATGAGCGAATGGAGCGCTGGGAGGACGCGTTTAAAACGGGCCATGAATTCCTGAATCTCTCGCGAGAGCGTGACAAGTCATCACTTGCGAAATACAAACTCAGGTTGGGCGAGAGGATGATGGCGAATGGCGACCTTCACAAGGCAAGACTGGAATTCAAGGAAGCTCTTAAGCTCGATCCGAAGTCGGCAGAGGCAGTGCTCGGACTGGGCGATGCCTATGAGAAAGAAGGGCGACTCGAGGATGCAGTCAAAGCCTGGCGTCAGATGATTGATGTAAGCCCGACCAAGGCTGAGCTAGTGTTCGGCAGATTGAAAAAAGCACTCTTCGATCTCGGACGCTTCGGTGAAATCGAGGATTTGTACAACAAGGTTCTTGAGCGCGACAAAGATAATCTTGCCGCGCTGACCGGTCTGGCGACTTTGGCCGAGAAGAAGGGCGACACATTGCTGGCAGTCGAGACTTACAATCAGATATTGGAGACGAAACCGGATTATCGTCCTGCGCTCGCCGGACTTCTCAAACTATACCGCGATGAGAAGAAATTCGGCGAAGCGGCTCAGGTCATTGAGCGAACCGTCAAGACACTCCTTCCCATCGACAAATAGACGGCTCCGACATGCGATTCATCACACGCACAGAAATCATGGTGGCCGCAGTTGTTGCGGCCTCCTCTGTTTTAATTACTTCCGTTGCCATAGGCAGTCGATACGATACCGTGGAGGAGCTTATCATGCGAGGAGAGCTTCTCGACGCAGAAGTCAGCCTTAACGATGTTCTTCGAGACGATTTCATCGATGCCGAAGGATTCTACTATCATTCAAGGCTCGAGGCCAGAGGAGATGTGGCAGTAGTAGACTTGCAGAAAGGCCTCAGTCTCTGCGAGGATAACTGCTCGGACATTGTCGTCGAACTGGTCGCCGCCTACTACGCGCAGAAACGGTATCAGGATGCAGTGGGGATATACAAGTCGCACAGAAAGAAGGTGGAGGTTGCTCCTGCCAGCCTGAAGTTCTTCTGGCTGGCTGGTATGTCATATATGAGGCTTGGAGAGTACAAGTCGGCTGAGAATGTGTTCAAGGATATTGAGAAGAAGTTCGAGGATGTTCATCTATCCGGATGGGGATCTCTCGGCTGCGGAAGCGTTGAAGCCAGAAAGGGAGAATTTGGTGATGCGGATTCCGACTTCCGGTCTTTGATTTCATCTGGCGGAGAGGTCTCTGCACTTTCTATTTACAACAGATCCTATTTAGCTGCCCAGGCGGGTGATCAGGAGAGCGGGTTGTTTGGATACAACCTGCTTGATGAGCGCTTTGGTCGATTTATTGGGAGCGATGAGCTTGCCGGGCTGATTACGGCTAAGAAGCCGAACGACCAGTCCGGGCAGTCCACTCTCTCGCCAGACACTACTTACACGATCGAAATGGGTGTGTTCAGCGACAAGTCGGAAGCTGACAAGCTCGTTGGCCAGCTCAAAGCCTCAAAATGGTCAGTGGATCTCGAAAGCTCATTCTCCGGCGACAATCGGTACTGGACTGTCAGGGTCGGAATCTTCAGATCGCAGCAGGCCGCTGCAAAAACAAAAGACAAGCTCGAAAGCCTGTTTCCGGGCAGCTACCGCGTGGTTATGAGATAGTGGCTGACAAGCTCACACCATTGATGGAGCAATATAACCGGATCAAGAGAGAATATCCGGATAAGATACTCTTCTTCAGGATGGGTGATTTCTATGAGATGTTTGGTGAGGATGCCCGGAAGGCCGCGCCGATACTCGGGATTGCCCTGACTTCTCGCGCTCACGGCAAGAACGGCGATATCCCATTGGCAGGGGTGCCGTATCATGCTGCCGAGAAATATCTCACGAAGCTGATCGCAGCCGGCGAGAAAGTCGTTATTTGCGAGCAGACTGAAGATCCGAAACTCGCCAAGGGTTTGGTCAAGCGTGAAGTCATCGAGATTATCACACCAGGGACCGTGGCACTTGACGGCGCCCTGCCGATCGATGCCAACAACTATCTTGTCGCTGTATGCGAGGAAAACGGTCGAGTTGGACTCGCGGTAGCCGATCTTTCCACCGGTGAGTTTTCTGTAGAGGAGCCGGGGAGCAGGGACATTGCGGACCGCCTGATGAACTTGCAGCCTGCCGAAATACTGATGCCTGAGAATTCGGACGTGATTCGGGATGCTGTCAGCAAGCTCGATCTCAAGTCTGCAAGGACGATTATCGAAGGATGGAAGTTCGATCGGCAATATGCTACCGAAAAGCTGACCCAACACTTCGGCGTCATGTCGCTCGATGGATTCGGCATCGAAGATCTCAGTTGCGGGGTTTCCGCAGCGGGCGCAGTAATAGCCTATCTCAACGAGACTAAGATGGGTGCGCTGAAACACATCGGTAAAATCTCTCGCACCTCCGCGAGAAACATCATGTTTCTCGACAACGCGACAGTGACGAATCTCGAGATTGTCACAGCTTCCGATGGCGTCAATTCACTCTATAAGCATCTCAACCAGACTCGCACTCCGATGGGGAGCAGGCTGTTTCGTAAGTGGCTGATTTCACCACTGATCGATAAGAAGGGCATCCTCTCACGACAAGATGCGGTGGCTGAGCTTCTCGATGAGAAATCGACGAGGAAATCACTTTCACAAATTCTTACTGAGATCTCGGATCTCGAGAGAATCGCAGGACGACTCGGATCGCTACGAGCAACACCGAGAGACCTCATCAGTTTAAAACATTCCATCGAGGCATGCCTGAAACTGAAAAGTGAAACATCGCAACTTCTGTCGAATCTCTTTGCGTCGCTCGACATAGCTCCAGAAATGCTTGCACAAGTTGCGGATTTGATCGAAAGATCAATAGTCGATCAACCGCCGCTGGTGGCGCATGATGGCGGCATCATCAAGCCGGGCTATGACGAGTCACTGGATCAGATGAAGACTGAAATCAGTTCCTCAAAAGACTGGATCGCATCGCTTCAAAAACGAGAGCGTGAAAGAACCGGCATCCCGGTGCTCAAGGTTGGCTATAATAAGGTGTTCGGTTACTATATCGAGGTTACTCGACCGCATCTGTCGAAAGTCCCGGGTGAATATATACGCAAGCAGACACTTGTCTCTGCCGAGCGATTCATCACTCCTGATCTGAAGGAAAAAGAGGATATCGTGCTCAGGGCCGAGGAGAAAATCAACGGACATGAACAGAGATTGTTCGAAAAGATTCGTGATGAGCTCTCCAACAGCACAGCCCTGATTCAGACTTCTGCATTGTTCGTTGCTATTATCGATACAATCGTCTCGCTGGCGAACGTTGCGGAGAAACAGAGGTACAAGAAGCCGGAAATAAACGAGTCGACACTTCTCAAGATCGAAGGAGGTCGCCATCCGGTGCTCGAGAATATACTCTCATCCGGGAGCTTCGTGCCCAACGATACCGAGATCGACGCTGGCAGGTCACAGATACAAATCATCACCGGTCCGAACATGGCGGGCAAGTCGACCTATCTCAGACAGGTCGGATTGATCGTACTTATGGCTCAAGTAGGGTCGTTCGTACCGGCGGAAAGCGCTTCGATTGGAATTGTCGATCGCATTTTCACAAGGGTCGGCGCGGCAGACAAACTGACGCTTGGTCAATCGACATTCCTGGTGGAGATGAATGAGACAGCCAATATCCTCAACAATGCGACATCCAGGAGTCTGATTCTGCTCGATGAGGTTGGTCGGGGAACGTCGACCTATGACGGGCTTTCTATAGCCTGGTCGGTAGCCGAATATCTTCACGAGACGCCGAATCGGCAGGCACGCACGCTCTTTGCCACGCACTATCATGAGCTAACCGAATTGGCCGCGAGATTCAAACGTGTCAGAAATTATCAGGTGGCAGTGCGCGAGTGGCAGGATCAGATCATATTCATTCGCAAGATAATACCGGGTGGCTGCGACGACAGCTATGGCATCGAAGTGGCGCGGCTCGCCGGGCTTCCGAAAGATGTGACCGACCGTGCGAACATCGTTTTGCGACTGATCGAATCGGGGACATTCTTCTCTCCTAGTGAGAAAGAGAGTGCTGAAACGACCGACAAGGATCTGTTTGCATTTAAATATGGTAACTCGAACAAGATCAGAGATAGAGTGTTTGATAAGATAAAGAACATTAGTCCGGAGCAGATGACACCTCTCGAAGCGTTGAATCTCCTGGCTGAACTCAAGCGAGCTGCTGACGATGACTCATAAGATCCAGGTACTTCCGGATAGCCTCATAAACAAAATCGCAGCGGGCGAAGTTGTGGAGCGACCTGCCTCCGTTGTCAAGGAGCTGCTTGAGAACTCAATTGACGCAGAAGCGCATAATATCAGGGTTGAGATCGAAAGTGGCGGTGTCAAGCTCATCAAGGTGAGTGATGACGGCGTCGGCATGTCTCCGGAGGGGGCGAAGCTTTCGCTCACGAGACATGCCACCAGCAAGATTGGATCTGTCGATGATCTTTTCGCGATCTCGACTCTCGGATTCCGGGGAGAAGCGCTTCCGTCTATCGCCTCCGTGTCGATGTTTCAGCTTGTGAGCAGGTCTGCGGAATTCTCCGATGGAATAAAGATATCGGTCCAAGGGGGCGCAGTGAAATCTGCTGCGCCACTGGGTGCCCCTCAGGGTACGACAGTCGAGGTCAGAGAGTTGTTCTTCAACTTGCCTGCGCGACGCAAATTTCTCAAATCTGTGACCACTGAGACGAGACAAATCATTCAGACAGTGACTGCACTTGCCCTGGCTAATCCCGGGATAGGCTTCGAGTTGGTATCCGATGGGCGGGCATTGTTCGACTATCCTCCGGTCAAGAGTCTTGCCCAGCGGATTTGTGATGCTTACGGAGAGAATCTCTTCGGGCGATTCCTGACATTCGATGAGGATGCCGGCCCTGTGAAAGTTGCGGGGTTCCTGTCTGCACCGGCAGACGCGAAGCGTCACCGAATGGAGACTCGCTTCTTCGTCAATAGAAGAGCCATCACTTCGAAGATAGTCCACGCGGCTGTCATGTCGGCGTACGGCGAACTTCTTCCGAAAGGCTGCTATCCGCAAGGGGCGTTGTTTATCGAGATTTCGCCCGAACTCATAGATGTCAACGTTTCGCCGACGAAAAACGAGGTGCGGTTTAATGATGAGCGGTCACTGTATCACATTCTCTATCACACCGTATCGGCGGCGGTCAGCAACCCAAAGGTGATTCCCGAAGTCGCGTCCGATGCCGACGATGGGACAACACGGGAGTATGTCGAACGAGCCAAATCAGCGGTCAAGACTTTCCTCAATTCGCATGAGCAGAAGACATCAAATGCCAGCCAGACCTTCATGCCGCTCGATGATCGCTCCATGCCGAGTGTCGAGCGATCACGAGCAACTCATCCCACTTCCGGGCGAACGTTCGAGTCGGAGGCCTCACAGAATCCAGCAGGCACATCTAATGACCAAGCCCTCGTGGGCGGTGCGCAGCATCCAGGCGTTCAGTCGACTGTCAGGCCGTACCGGCTTGTCGGATTTTCCGATCTCTACATAGTAGCACTTTCGGCGGAAGCCATTTTCATCGTGGATCAGCATGCTGCGCATGAGCGGATTCTCTACGAGAAAGCGCTCGCGGCATTTGACCGCTCGCAGCTCGTGTCTCAGAAGCTCCTGTTCCCGGTGAACATCGAACTCGATCCTGCATCTTATCAGGTAGCGGAGGCTACTATGGATGAATTGAACTCACTCGGGTTTGAAATAAAGCCGTTTGGAGCAAGAAGCGTGGCCATTTATGCGACCCCTGCCGTCGCTCGCGGCGTGAATCCGGAAAAGATATATCGAAATATCATCGATGATCTCGACGGAGTTGAGTCAGAAGGGGAGAAGATTCACAAGAAGGTCGCCCAGAGCTTTGCGTGTCGTGCGGCCTTCATGGCGGGAGATCGCCTGACCGAACAGGAGATGTCTGCGCTTGTCTCAGATTTGTTCACCTGTCGAAACCCATATGTCTGTCCGCATGGCCGCCCGACTCTAATCAAACTGAGCAAGACTGAGCTGGAGAAGCGCTTTGGCCGATAGCAGTCTGCCTCGTGTTCTGACCCTCTTCGGTCCAACCGCGATTGGCAAGACATCGATTGCGATCGAGTTGGCAGACCGCCTGAACGGTGAAATCGTGTCCTGTGATTCCCGTCAGGTCTTCAAGTTCCTCGACATCGGAACAGCGAAACCGACTCCTGCTGAGCGGGATAAGGCCAGGTTTCATCTTGTGGACATAGTTCCTCCGGATCATTTCCTGAATGCGTATCGTTTCCGACTTCTCGCCAGCGATGCGATTCGAGATATCCTCAAGAGAGAGAAAACCCCCATAATGACGGTCGGAACCGGTATGTATCTTAAGGCACTGACGGATGGCATCTTCGAGGCTCCCGATGCAGATCAGGAGCTGCGTTCCGGATTGGAGAAGATCGCCGATACAAACGGTCTGGAGGCGCTTCATCGACGGCTGGCAGATGTTGACCCCGAGGCGGCATCGGCCCTCTCGATAAACGACAGAGTGAGGATAATTCGAGCATTGGAATTGTATAACCTTTCGGGTAAAACCAGATCAGAGTTGCAGGATGAACGACAGCTCGATCCGTTGCCTTATTCATTTGTGTTCGCAGGGCTTTCGCTCGAGCGGAAGGCGCTGTATGACAGGATAGATCGTCGCTGCGAGGAGATGCTCGAAAGCGGTTTAATTGCCGAAGCTAAGTCCTTGAGGGAAAATAGTGTGCTGAGTGATTCGATAGCTGCCAAAGTAGTTGGTTACAGTGAGGCTTATCAGTATCTTGATAAGCTCTGCTCTCTTGAGGAAATGATGAAGAAATTCAAGCAAGCCACCCGGAATTATGCCAAGAGGCAACTTACGTGGTTCCGCAAACATCCCGGGACTGATCCGTTTGACATTCGCGATAACGGATTGATTGATAAGATATTAGAACAATTTTGGGATGCCTGACTGATTGACTCGAAAATAGACAGGTACTTTTGTATCAAGTTGATGCATGATTACCGATAAAGTAAAATAGCGTAAAGATTTATGTTGACAAGCCGAATTGATAAAAAGTATTATAGCGTTGACTGTCAAGGAGTTGTAGCTTGCCACCAAATGTCGGCTGCAACAACTTCTCTGATCGGTCAGCTAAACTTGCTGACAACTGGGTTGGTATAGGGGTAGTTATGCTTAGAAAACATTGCTTAACAATGAGCTTGCTTACTATGGCGCTGCTGGTGTTTATATCTTGCAGCAGCAACGCTGCGCGATTCACGAGCGAGCCGCAACCAGATCAGCGTTCATCGGGCGAATCTGTGGCAGATGCAGAGTCTATCGAACCGGATGAGCAGGTTGATCCAGCCGATTCATCGCTTCTCGAGTATGCATACATTGATAGTGACCTGCAGTATCAATTGGATCGCGCTGAAGAGGACTACAAGTTCGGCTATTCGGCGATGACCGATTCTAACTGGCTGGAGGCGCAGATCTACTTCGAGAGCGCTATCGAGCTGCTGGCAGGGCTGGACATAGATCCTGATAGTCCGACGCTCGCTGCCGACATATACAGCCGCCTGATAAACGAGATTATCTCTGAATACAAGCTGACGTTGCTATACATCGCCACGCTTCCGGGCGAGGCCTCTCCTTCGGCAGTGATTGCCAGATATGAGGAACTCGACGGGATGTCCAATGGGAGCGTTCTCAAGAGCGTGGAACCGGAGCAAATACCGGATACCGTGGTGTTTGATATCCCGATTACGTGGAATGAGAAAGTCGAGAAGTGCGTCAACTACTTCCAGACTGTTGGGAAGAAGCCGTTTGAAATATCTCTCGCCCGATCAGGGAAATATCTGCCGCTGATGGAGAAGATTTTCGCGGAAGAAGGTTTGCCGCATGATCTTGTATACTTGCCATTGATTGAGAGCGGCTTTAATCCAAGAGCATATTCCTGGGCACATGCGGTTGGTCACTGGCAGTTCATCTCTTCCACAGGCCGCATGTATGGCCTGAATAGAAGCTGGTGGTGGGATGAGCGTCGGGATTTTGAGAAATCGACTCGCGCAGCGGCGCGACACCTGAAGGATCTTTACAAGGAAGCAGGCGATTGGTATCTCGCGCTTCTCGGATATAATGCCGGGATGGGCAATGTCAGGAAGATGATTAAGTATAACAAGACTCGCGATTACTTCAAGATGACAATTCGAAATTCTCAGATGCGCAACTATGTGCCTCTGTATCTTGCTGCTACCATTATCGCGAAGCAGCCGGAGAAATATGGATTCAACATAGACTATCATGATCCCATTGAGTTCGATACCGTCACGGTCAGGAGGTGTCTGGCCCTGGAGGACATCGCAAAGGCCGTTGATTGCTCATTACAGGAGCTTAATGACCTGAATCCGGAACTTCTGAGGAAGTATACACCACCAGACCGGAAGAGCTATACAGTCAGGATACCCAGGCTGAAGCGAAACGCGTTTTGGGCTGCATACCCGAAGATGAAATCGCCGGAAGAAACCAGTTGGGTGCAGCACAAGGTTCGCAAGGGTGAGACCGTTTCCGGTATTGCCCGGAAGTATGGTGTTTCTCAATATGCGATAATCGATGCCAATAACATGCGGCGACCATACAGGATAAATATTGGGCAGAATCTGACCGTCCCGGTACCTCTCGGTGAGAAGAAGACATATTCATCCAGTAGCAAATCGAACGATAGCTACGGAACCGCCGATGGTCACTATGTGGTCCGTTCCGGTGACAATTTGTGGGATATCGCTAAGGCATTCGGTACGACCACGCGTGAACTTCGTGTGCTGAACAATCTCCGGCGCGACGGCAGGATTCACCCGGGGCAGAAGCTGTCGATACCGGGAAGGGGTGGCGACAGCTATGCCTCAAGCTCATCGGGATCTTCTGTCACTAAGCACAAGGTCAGGAAGGGTGACAGTCTCTGGAAGCTTGCCGAAAAGTATGGCACTACTATCAATGAATTGTGCAGACTCAATGGAATTTCGAGGAATAGAATGCTAACTCCGGGACAGGTTCTGAAAGTCCCCGGCTCGGGCAGTGGATCATCATCGTCCCATAGCTCCAGCCACTATGTCGTCAGGCGGGGGGACACCTTGTCCAAGATCGCGAAGAATTTTGGGATTAGCCTCAACAGCCTGATGGCCTGGAACAGCATTACGAATCCTCGCAAACTCTCGGTAGGGACCAAGCTGCGCGTGAGCGCTGATTAGGGAGAGTGAATGGCTCGCAAACGTGACATTGCAATCGGTGTAATAATCGCAGTCTGCTTTCTGTTCTTCGTAGGGATCATGTTAGTGAGCTTCATGGAGATGTATGGAGGAGATTCTGATCTCTTTGCATTTGAGGACAGGATTGCGATTGTCGACGTTGTCGGTGCAATCACTTCTTCCGACGAAGTCGTGAGGCAGATCAAGAAATACGGCGATGACGGTTCCATCGCAGCAATCCTGATCCATGTCGACTCACCCGGCGGCGGTGTCGCGGTGACCCAGGAGATCTATGACGAGCTGATGCGTGTCAGGATAGAGAAAGAGAAGCTGATTGTAGTATCGATGTCCTCTGTTGGCGCATCGGGCGGATATTATCTGTCCTGTGCGGCAGACCAGATCATTGCAAACCCCGGCACTCTGACAGGCTCGATCGGAGTAATACTGGATTATATGATCTTGGAAGGGCTTGCCGACAAAGTCGGAATCAGCCATGAGACGATTAAGTCGGGAGACGTGAAGGATGTTGGGTCGCCATGGCGGCAGCCGACTGAGAAGGACCGCCAGATGCTGCAGGCTGCGATCGATGATACTTATGAACAATTCGTGGAAGTCGTCATGGAAGGACGCAATCTTACGCGAGAAGAAGTTCTCGAGATCGCGGACGGATCGATATTCACCGGTCGTCAGGCGCTTGACTTGGGTCTGGTCGACAGGCTCGGCAGTTACGAAGAGGCGATCCGGATCACTGCAGAACTGGTTGGAATAGAAGGCGAGCCGTCAACAATCAAGGAGAGGCCAAGGAGACGTGCGACTTTGTGGGATGTCCTGCAGGGAACGGTCCTCGGATTCGTAGAGGAGAGAGTGCTGGCGCCCGGTCCAGAACTTAAGTACTTATTCAGATAATATGCCTATATATGAGTTTCGATGTGCGAGTTGTTTAGCGGAGTTTGAGCTTTTGATCGGAATGGGCCACAAAGATGTGAGTTGTCCGGAATGCGGGAGCGGTGAATGCGAAAAACAATTCTCGACTTTCGGTTTCTCGTCCGGTGGGAAGTTCACTTCATCACACGGGAGCGCATGTTCCGGATGCAGCAAGGGATCGTGCAAAAACTGTAATTAATAAGTTACATGCAATAGAGCCTGAAGCAGGTAAGGAGGAGGGAAATGACCAAAGCTGATCTGGTCGAACAAGTGGCCGAGAAGACTGGTCTGACCCGTACAGATGTCGCGGTTGTTGTCGACTCGTTTCTCGACACGATCAAGCGGACAATGGAAGACGGGCACAATATCGAGATTCGCGGTTTTGGAACATTTAAGATCAAACTGCGCAAGGCGAGGAAGGCGAGAAATCCTCGAACTGGCGATGTTGTACCGGTTCCAGACCGAAAAGTCCCGGTTTTCAAGCCATCGAATGAGTTCAAGAATATGATTACCAAGCTACCGCTTGAAGAACAGTAAGATTTTGCTTGCATTTTCCGGGCTTTCGGTTATTTTGTCCTTTCTGTCAGCATACCGGAAACAACGGTTTTGGTTCAGGAGGATAGATGCCGTCTGGCAAGAAACGTAAGCGGTTGAAAATCAAGACCCACAAGCGGAAGAAGAGAAGGAAACGCGATCGTCACAAAAAGAAGATCAGGTAATTTCTTGTTCTCTACTTTGATATTAAGGCAAAGGCCACCTTATCAGGTGGCCTTTTGCTGTTTGTGCGATGACCTTGAATCAGAAGAGAATATCGAACAAAAACAATCGCCCGCTGATTAAGCGGGCGACTCTGCAGAGGAATAAGATGCGTGTAAATTTACGCCGGATACTTGCCGGCTATGTAATCTTTGAGATGACGGTTTTCACCCTTCTCTTCTTTCAGTTGTGATTTGACGAGGTCTCCCATCGAAACAAGCCCGACAAGCTGACCCTCATCCAGTACTGGCAAATGACGGAAACGGTTTTCGACCATCGTTGCTATCATTGTCTCGACATCGTCTCCAACGAGCGCGACTATCAAGTCTGTCGACATGATCGCAGAGACTTTCGATTCGGTCAACGATCCGCCGATTCTGGAGCAGAATCTAAGAATGTCACGTTCAGTAAGCATACCTGCAACTTCGCCCGCTTTATCAATTACAAGCGCTGATCCGACGAAATTCTCCATCATAATCTTAATTGCACCTGCGAGACTATCGTCCGGTGCGACAGATACGATCTTGAAACCCTTCTTCTCAATAATATCTCTTACCAGCAATGGACACCTCCTGGAACTGTGCGTATAGTCTGATTTTCATTTCCCGTGAGAGTTGATGCTGTCTGTGCCGCTCACGTATATCACTACCCAAACGAAGACCGAATAATATACCTAACTTGTACTGTTTAGAACACTTTTCTCCACCAATCGTTCGGAAAAAGACGACAGCCCCTCGGAATAAATTTCTCCCGATCTTGTGTGAATCCCTGCTTTCAAGATCATGGTGCATCTCTAACTGCATGAACCATCAGTGATTGTAAGATTGTTTCGTTTTGGATCAGTCCGGCACACGGTTTGTGATATAGGAGGGCAGTTAGACAATAGCCGGAGGAGGAGATGAGGTTTAGAACATTACTATTCTTGCTGCTTGTCGCAGCGATGCTGATAATCGTTCCAGCAAATCACGCGATCCTCAGATGGATTGGACTCGATGCGACGCTCCATGGAGAGGAACTACGTTACGGTACAGGTACCAGCCTGACCGTCAACGATTCGAATACGGGGATGGACGGTTCGGATGCTGTCGATCCTCGTATCGAGGATGATCGAGTCAGCGGTAGCAATAACTCACTCTCAGCCGCAGACGGAAATATCGATCCCACGCCAACACTAAACAAATCAGATATATGTTCAGATGCTCCCCCGATGATTGCCTCCCAGCCGATTGAGATAAATCGTGCCGGGCGCAATCCGGGGGACACTCTGGTGTTTGATAATTCCAATGTGACGATAGAGAATTCAACCGCGCACAGACGAGTCGAAAGCTCGGATCAGGCAGTCGAACCGGAGCTTCACCAAAACAACCCAAATCCTTTCAATTCGAGCACCAACATATCGTTCGTGTTGCCGGAGGGGGGCGAGGTTTCGCTGGAGCTTTTCAATATTCTCGGTCAGAAAGTGAATGAAGTGTATCGAGGATATGTAGATGCCGGATTCTCTGAATTCGCTGTCGATAAATCGATTCACAATCTATCCAGTGGCATCTATTTCTATCGACTCAAGTTTGATAGCCTATCGCTAGTGAAGAAAATGATAGTATTGAGATGATCTGACACGCATTAACCTCACCTCCAGAACGCTACATGTCGGAAGGCCGGGAGTCGAAAAGTCTCCCGGCCTTCATATTTCCAATCAGCGATTGACAAATCAGAGGCATGTCGTTAATTGTTGATATGAAGTCTGCATACGCAATCTGCGCGATAATAATGATTCTGCTGTCCGCATCTGCATATTCGATCACGATTGACGATGGCTATCCTGCACGGAGCAAGGCTGACCGAGATGAGGATTACGAAGCTTCGGCAATACTCGATGCCAACGAGATTGGTATGCACATCTCTAACAATGGGTCACTTGCAAGAGACGAGAGTTTTGAGCATGATACCTACTCCGGGTTTTACTATCCGCTCGACTCTGGACTGATCCTGATGTCCTCAGCAGGGATATGGGTTTATTCTCAGGTGAATTTCACTCAACGTGTAGCGATGGTGTTCGGAAGATCTGAGTTCTCACCAGGTCCATACGACCACGACCAAGTTGAAGACAGCTCCATTTTCCGAGCATACAAAATAACGAGTAACGACACGCTGAGCCCTTCCCAGGATTGGATCGATTGGCCAAGCGAGTGGGGCGCTCCCGTCAACGAGCGGGGAGAGCCGCTACTGACCGGAGATCAGAGCATCTGGACAGTATTCAATGATCGAGATACTACGAATCATAGTTTGAGAGGAGGCAGTGATCTGCCAATAGGAATGGAGGTTCAGCTTTACGCATATGCTTACAGGAATGCAGGATTGCTGGACAATGCGATCTTTCTGGATTACAGTTTCGTGAACAAGTCCGGCACTGATTGGCGGAATTTCATGGTTGGTCTTTGGTCCGATGCCGACATCGGCTTCTACCGTGATGACAAAGGCGGGACCGATTCGTCTTTGTCCACAGTCTATACTTACACACTCGAAGGGGACAGCGAGCTTCCTGCTGATTTCTTGCCGGTAGTGGGCATGATGATGCTCGAATCCCCGTCGTCGCCATTTACCGGTCGTCCATCCGGCTCTGCAAACGTGTTGAGAGACTTCTTCAGAAGCTACTCTGTTGACATGACTCTGAATATTCTCCAAGGCATGACAGTCGACGGAGCGGAGTACATTGACCCAACGACCGGCAGCTCGACACATTATCCATACGGTGGCGACCCGAGGTCGGGAGATGGATGGCTCGATGAGGGCAAAGGCGACAGGCAAATCATAATATCATCTGCGCCTGTGGAGTTCAGCCGCGTTGACACTCTCTCGCTCAGTGCGGCATTTGTCGCTGGCTCCGGAAAGACTAACGAGGATGCGGTCGAGAATTTCTACGAAGTAGTTCACGTAGTGCACGATTTCAAGACTTTAGGTCTGAATGGCTTGGATGCCGAGCAGAATGTTAGAGATGGCACGATTCAAACCGTGTCATTTATTCCGCCAGAGCAAACATGGTTCATCGGCAGTGACTGGGGAGGTTCAGCACTTTCAGGCGGAATCGGTTTGGCCGGCAGGCTATGGGGCACGTCGCTGAATAGGGCAGACAATGTCGATGTCGAATTTCTGTTTGCACCCGGAGGCGGACAGGAGGCCGCAAGGTTTGTCGAGCAGGGAGGATTGTACAGATTTGTGGGCATTTCAACGGTGCCATTCTTCTGCCGTCGTTCGGCTGATTCGACGCTGGTGAATGTTCTGGTTGTAGACGCAAACAAGGACGGCAAGTGGACTGTCGCTGGTGAGGATGCCGCAGCTCCTGATCTTGTGCTGGTCACTCAGTCTGAATATGATGAAACGCCGCTCGCATATTACGAGAATAAGGTTTTCCCGAACGCCGCTCTTGATACTGACCTGATGTACGCGATGGCGCTATCACTGAAGCCGGGTCATGAGCGAAAGAACATCCGTGGCGGTCAAAAGCTGCAAATAAGAGTGGAGACCGAGGGTGAGACAGCTTCTGCCGATAGTGTCGATTTTTGGGATGTTGTCGTCGGGCTCGACAAGTCCGCTTCGATCGCTCTGCATGATCTATATGTCTACGACAAAGATTATTCGATGTATCTTGACAAGCCCGACCAGTTCAAAGTGTTACACCCCGATTTCAGAATCATCGGGGATGATACAGCGCGCGTCAGAATCACATTCCACCCATCCGACACCACGATCTGTTCTGCCACTTTGACGATTGTAGCGGACGACTTCAATATGCCCGTCAAGAAAATCGTATTGACCGGAAAGGGGAGAGCCTGGCCATTGGCGGGCGATTTAAGGCCGGACGGTTCGCTTGATCTGCTTGACGTAATCGCTTTCATCCGCTATCTTTACAGCAGTTACATACTTCCGGAAGAGATCGTTGCCCTCGATCTGGACGAGTCAGGAGACGTTACACTCTCTGATCTTGTGCTGCTGATTGACACCATTTTCTCGCACGATTAGGCAGGTTCGACAGGGTTTCTTCGATTAAACCTCGCAGCCGGAACGCTCTTTGCGTTTCTGGTCGAGGTAGGGGAGATTGCTTATGATTCGTGTCATTTCGATCTTGTTGATATTACTAGGGTTGGCAGCCTGTTCCGCGCATGGTGCAGTCATCGGACCGGACGGCGATATATACAGGTTGCACGCGTTTGCATATTCAGATTCTCCATTATTGCAGACTTCTGAATACTCGATTAGGAGCAGTGCCACTGAACGGATCAAGTGGTACACTTATGGCGGCATTGGAGCTGCTCATCTTGTCGGTGCGGTCCCGGTCTATAATCATCTGACCGGTACCTGGGGAGCACCAACTGGAAGATTTCATTTCAAGAATGAGACCGCCGATTACCTCGCGTTCAATGATGAAGTCTCTCATCTCTTCATCAGCTATAAACTCGCGCAGGGATTCGAGGCGGCTTACCGCAGTTTCGGATTTTCGGATGGGAAAGCACGGCTGTTTGGTGCTGTAGAGTCGGCTTTTATTATGACGTTCGTAGAGATCCCCGTCGATGCATTCAATCCGAGCCAGGGGATGGGAGCTACCGATCTCGCAGCAGACTATCTCGGTATCGGGCTTGCTTGGTGGAAGAGTGTCAATCCCGCGTTACATGATCTCGATCTCAAAGTCAGCATGAGGTCTTTCTCGGGCCAGTACAGCAGGGGGCTCGGAGAAGACCAGGAAGATTATGACAACTACATCTACTGGCTGACCTACCGGTACAAATTCGCAGTCGCTGGCGTCGGATACGGTACAACGCATCCGTCACCGAAAGACGCTGACCCGTCGGCATATATCGGAATCGGTACTACGATTCCCGATCTGGTCGGACTGGTGTCGTCGAAGCTTGCCAGGAATCTGAAACCCCTCGAACTCTACTTCTTCAATTTCCACGTCGAAGCGTTCTAATAATCGCCGCAGGATGACTTGATGAACCGCTTCAGCTAAACCATGTAAGTTGCATATCTGTAGTACATTCCAGGTTGGTTTTGACATGGGTGCCCCACCTTCCAGATGGGTTCCAACTTCGAAGATTGTCCCGGAATCCCCATCGAGAGGGTGGACCACCCGACGCAATTGATGGCGATCTCTATGTCAATCAATGCAATAATGAGACAATCAGATTGCCACGCTTCGATCGCAATGACAGCGTTTGGGGTTTCTCGACAAGCCCTTGCATCGGAATGACACCGCTACGGGCTGTAGGGATTTTGCCACGCACTGTGCTCATCAAGTAGGGTGTGTTCGGCAGCGGGGAGCCTTTAAGCCTTGAGCAGTCGTCCAAGGAGCCACACGGCGACTCGACCCAGCACCAGGATGAAGATAGTAACTGCGACCCTGGATGCAGGGATTTCAGATGGATCGGTGGTCAGTCCGAACAGGCTGTTAAAGTAAGTCTTGAAGTCGAGCGGATCAGATCTAAACGGGTTCTCTACGAGCAGTGCATAGGTGACGAAGAAAATCCCTGCCAGCAGCATGAAGATTGTGAAGATATTCAATTTTGATTGTGCCGTTGTCGATTTCATTATTGCCTCCACACAGGGATACTTCAAAAAGCTTGCCTCGTCAGCTGCGATCCGCATTTCCCTCGAAAAAACGCTCGCAAGTCAATATGCTGTGGTATAATAGATTAGGTGTTCACTTATGATGCAGCGCTTCATGGTGAAACCGTTCCGCAGAATAGTGCAGTGTTGAGCTTGTTCTGAGTGCAGAGGATTGCATTTCTGTGTTGACCCGCTGCAGGATTCTGCTTTATTGTGCCGAAAACTGGAGGCAGAATGAAATCACACACGGAATATCTTTGGTTCGAAACCAAGAAGCGCAGAGAGTACATAAACATCACCGATCGCGTCGAAGCCGCTCTGGAGAAGTCGGGAATTCAGGAGGGGATGGCGCTTGTATCGGCGATGCATATAACGGCGGCGGTCTATGTCAATGATGCGGAGTCCGGCCTGATTGAGGACATCGATGAATGGCTGGATGGCCTCGCGCCATTCGGCAAAGACTACCGTCATCATCGTACCGGCGAGGACAACGGCGACGCCCATCTGAAAAACCTTCTGATGCACAATCAGGTTATCATTCCGGTGACAGGCGGCAAGCTTGATTTTGGACCGTGGCAGCAGGTCTATTATGCCGAGTTTGACGGTCGCAGGCGCAAACGCGCGGTGATCAAGATTATCGGGGAGTGACAGTCAGATCCCGAAACATTGACGTATTTAATCTGTTTTACAAATGTGAGAAATGTGATATACTTGGAGAGATGTTCTGATAGGATTGATAGATGGCAGTGACATTCAACATAATTCCAGATGAGTATCGGGTCGCGACTGATGACGATCTGACGTCGCGAATCCTGCGGCGGAAGAAGGAATTGGGAGACAGAATGGTGCTCCTTACTCATCACTACCAGCGCAAGGAAATCGTCAAGCTTGGCGATTATGCGGGCGACTCTTACGCCCTGTCGAAAATCGCCTCCCAGCAGAAGGCTGATTACATCGTATTTTGTGGTGTACACTTCATGGCGGAGTCTGCTGAGATACTGTCGCAACCTCACCAAAAAGTCTATCTCCCGAATCCGCTGGCAGGTTGCCCGATGGCTGACATGGCTCAGATCGGGAATGTGCTTTATGCATGGGAAATGCTGACGAAGACAGTTCCGGACACCAGGATCATTCCGCTTTCATATATGAATTCAGCAGCCGACTTGAAGGCATTTTGCGGGCGGAACGACGGGGCGATATGCACTTCATCGAACGCAGTCAAGGCCTTTGAGTGGGCTTTCGAGAGGGGGGAGAAGGTGTTCTTCTTCCCGGATGAGCATCTTGGCACAAACTCCGCCAATAGACTTGGCATTCCAAAAGATCAGATTGCCGTGTGGGATTTCAGCGATCGCAAGCTGGGCGGTAACTCAGTCGACGATCTCAAGCGCGCAAAGGTGATTCTCTGGAAAGGATATTGTCATGTCCACACGACTTTTCGTATCGAACACATAAAGCAGATGAGGCAGGCATATCCCGGGATCCAGATTGTCGTTCATCCGGAGTGTCCCGAGGATGTCGTCGATGCTGCGGATGCCAACGGTTCTACAAGTTTCATTGTCAAATATGTTGACGACGCGCCTTCCGGTTCGACAATAGCAATCGGCACCGAGATCAATCTCATCGACCGATTGGCGCACACATATCCCGACAAGAATATCTACGAGTTGTCAGGCAACACCTGCGCGATGTGCGTGAATATGTATCGCACTACGCTCAATGATCTTGCGTGGTGTCTCGAAAATCTCGATACGGTTCCGGTTGTCACCGTACCTCCCGACATAGCCCGCGATGCGAAAATCGCTCTCGAGAGAATGCTCGAGATTCAGGGATAAGCCAGGTCAGAATTAGAAGGTTTATCTGATGGGACTGCTGACCTCTTCTATCACCGACGTTCCTGAGTCCCCGGAGAGTATCTCCCACGTTTCATGAAGTCGGTAGCGGCCGTCGGGCAGTATTTCCGGCGTTGAGATGCATGTGCCGGAGACGAACTTGCCTTCGGTGTTCAGATACTGCCATACCATGTCGAGGCGACCGTCGTCTAGCATTTTAGCAACAAGCGTCCCGAAAAGAACACCGCCTCCCTCGCATGTGCCCCAGACCGTTGATCCCTCTTGATGGTAATGGAAAAGCGTATCTCCTGTCAGGTCGCCGTCGTCGTAATTCTCCACTCCGACGAAAATGCGATTGTCAAGATTGAAATCGGTCAATGATAATCTCCTCTATCTCAGGTAGTGCATCATCCAGACATTCGGTTCGATGTATGTCCCTGTATCAGCCTGGCGGTCGATCTCGACAGGGGAGAGCGCACCGGGCACGATATACGAACCGCTTTCGGGGAAATGCATCTTTGCCCACTTCTCCCATTCGTCAACTGTTCCGGTGATGAGCATCGATTCGGCGCATGGCTTTATAGTCTGCGCACCGAGCCGTGCGTGAACGCGCATCCAGGGATCGAGCGGAAAACCATTGTTGTCCTTCCATCGGATAAATCGATCCATCGGAGCGAGAGGATAGTTGCTTTTGGAAGGTGGCCTTACGGGCGCGATCAGCCTGTCGAGGCTATTCGCCATGCCGGTCGCCATCATGCAGCGCACCATACGGCTGCTGAGTCCCTTACCGCGATACGCTTCGTCTATCACAATCTGCAATGCGCAGAGTGTTTTAAGTGGTCGGCCTTTAGAATGATCATCAAATCCCTGTTCCAATACCCAGTCGATACCTTTGTCAGGAAGATCGTAGGGCTTGCCATCCCACGCGAGAGGCACACTGTTTCCGAGAGCAATGAATTCACCTGTACTATTCGCCTGAAGCCCGAAATGGAACTCCGGGTAGGCCAGGAAGAGAGCATCCCAGTATTCGCCGACGTATGGATCGTGCAGCATGAATTCGGGCCACGATTTGTTGACCGTGTTGTTGGTCGCTTTAAGAAGGTCAGGGCGATCCTTGCCGGTCAGTATTTTGTATTCAGGCTTTGGCATGTTGAAAATCGTAGTATAGTGTTGATCACTTCACGCCCGGCTCGTACTTCTCAAACCAGTCGAAGCCGAAATCGCGGACTGTTTTCAGGAATTCTTCGTTTCTGTTCGGCATTTCATCAGCAATATAATGAAGACAGAAGTAGGCTTGTGCCATGTTTACATATCCATTATCTCTGATCATTGTCAGGCACTTATTTGCGAAGTCTTCGCCGTGAACATTCGTGCACACTCTACGGATTGTCTCAAGACGCTCGTCGGTGATTTCGAGCTTGCTGCGATTGCCATACTTCCTGTTGAATGCGGCGCGGACATCGTCATCCGACATTTTGCAATATGTCTCGTTGTGGACGACGGTTTCGGTGCCGAGTTTCGGCTTCGGTTTCGGCCTGAATTTCGGATAGCCGATGCTGAGCAGAACCACCGGGAAGACATATTTCGGAAGTTGAAACATCTCGCGAAGCTGCGGGAGGCATTCGAGAACGCTTCCGATGTAGACAGATCCAAGCCCGAGAGCGTCGGCAGCGATGCAGATATTCTGTGCCGCGATAACAGTGTCCTGGAAGCTGATCCAGAAGTGGCGAAAGCTGATGGTGGCTGTGAATGCCGCGTATTCTATCTCTGCCCATCGCTTCAAAAGATGCCAGTCGATACAGAATATCAGATTGACCGGCGCTGTGCCGATGAAATCCTGTTGCTCGCACAACTCTCCGAGCCTCTTGCTCGTCTCGACGTTCTCGACTTTTATGATCGAGTAGGGCTGGAGGTTGCCGCCTGTCGGAGCGTGGATTCCAGCATCGAGAATCTGTTGCAGAACTTCTTCAGGGATCTTCTTATCTTCAAAACTCCGGCAAGTAGATCTTTCGTGCAGTAGCCTTATCGTCTCATTCAGATATTGCTTTTCGGACATCTTATACCTCAGTCCAAGTCAGTCCATCGTCACTTTCTGTAACTTCTCGTTGACGAGCTAAACTCAGTCAGAGAAATACCAATTGCCGTCGATCTTCTGAAATTTCACTTTGCCGCCGGGGACTTCCTCCACCGCATAGGCCACTATTGTGCTGTCTTCATTGAATTCCGGATCTACCGTTTTCGCCACTTTCATGGCGGCGACAAACTCATTCTTGAAAATCCTGAAACGACCCTCCGCGGCCTGAAGCTGTCCCGCTGCGATCAATGTATCGAGTACATCCGGCGGCGTGAACTTCTCAAACAGCCCATGTACATCATCAGCTTCGACAAGCTGAATAGCAATATCAATCGCCACGGTCAGTTGCTGCGTCGGCGTCTGCGTCGCGGCTTCCGTAGTCGGTTGCTCGGAAGCTGCCTGTTCATCTGCTTCATCTCCGCCGCAGCCGGAAATGATCACAACCAGAGCGATTAACAGCATCAGCGCGAGTTTTGATAAAATCGTATTCATTGTCCCTCCGGTTTGCAAATTGTGATCACTGTGATGAGTACCACTTGCCATCGATTTTTCTAAACACAAAATCAGGTATTTCACTCGGTACCATGATTGTTGCCTTAGTGTGATTTTCGCTGAAGACGGGCTTCACCGCTAGCGCTTCGCGAAGTCCTTGCAGCATCGGTTCCCGGAACATCGCAACGCGCCTCATCGCCTTCTCGATGCTGCCGGTGGTATCCATGCGAGCCCAGTCCTCCGGCGATGCAAACTTCTTGAACAACCCTTCGTAATCCTCGAGCTCGATGAAGCTGATCATCTCTGTGATGATTACTCTCAGCGCCTGCTCATCGTCTGTGACCGCAGCTTTCTCCTTTGCCGATTCTTTGCCGCAGGCAGCAAGGAGGAGCAGGGTGAGCAGGATGATTGCGGTTCTTGTTATGATTGACATGTGTATTCCTCCCGAGCTGAGTCTCTTCGTGTGATTCGATGTTATGATGCGGTCTGAGATTGCCACGCTCCCGTCGGTCGCTCGCAATGACGATTCTATTTCAGTGGGTAGGTCGAAATCCATGTGGTTTCGACATACCGGTCAATACTTATCCCTTCAATGCTTCTTCTGTGAAGAGGCCTTTGAGTTCGTCGACTACGAATTCGCCATCCTTGCGGATCAGCTTATCATCGAAATACATCTCGCCGCCACCGTATTCCGGCGTCTGGATGCGCACAAGGTCCCAGTGGATCGCAGAGCGATTGCCGTTTGGCGCTTCGTCGTAGCAGCATCCGGGAGTCAAATGGAACGATCCGCCGATCTTCTCATCAAACAGCGTATCCTTCATCGGTTCTTTCACCATCGGGTTGACGCCGATCGCGAATTCGCCGATATATCGCGCGTTGTCATCAGTGTCGAGTGTCTTGTTTAGCTTATCCTCGTCGTTGTCAGCGGTAGCTTTCACGATCTTGCCATTCTTGAACTCGAATCTGATGCCCTCAAATACAGTTCCCTGATACAGCGACGGCGTATTGTATTTTATGTAACCATTTATCGAATCGCGCACCGGAGCGGTGTAGACTTCGCCATCGGGGATATTGCGATGCCCGTCGCACTTGACGACCGATATGTCCTTGATGGAAAATGTCAGGTCAGTGTCTTTGTCCTTGATGTGGACCTTGTCGGTCTTCTCCATAAGCTTCACCAGCGGATTCATTGCCGTGGACATTTTCGGATAATTGACATTGCAGACATCGTAGTAGAAGTCCTCGAAAACTTCCTGCGGCTTCATCGCGAGCTGAGCCATGGCGTTGTTCGGATAGCGCATTACGCACCATTTTGTGTTGCGCACGCGTTCTTCAAGGTGCACCGGAGTGTAGAAAAGCGTGTTCCACTTCTTCATTTTCTCTTCGCCGAGATCGTTAAGATCGAACGGATTCTCAGAGCCGCGAATGCCGAGATACGCGGACGATTTCTTCATCATATCGAGATGGAAATCAGCGAGCTTCTTGAGTTGGTCATCGCTGGCGTGAGCCAGATACTGCCTCAGCAGCGATTCGTCGTTGTAGAACCAGAATGGCACTCCGCCGGCTAATGTCGCCTGTTTGATACACTCCTTGCCGAGTGCGAGAGTATCGATGCCCTTGATCTCGATGTAGATGATCTCACCCTTCTGAAGGCTGCAAGAGTAGTTTATGAGGTTTGTCGCGAGTGTGACAATTCTCGGATCTTTCATATTGTCCTCTCCATCTCGGAAAATATTGAAATAGACTATACTTTTCTCGCCAAATCCCCGGGTCGAGCTGTTCTGCTGTCGGCGGGATTGTTGCCAAGCTAATAAAATCGGAGGAAAAGAGCAACTGCTTTGCTACGCTGAGAGCATGCCGAGCCTCGGTGCGGTTACTGGCAATCTCGAACTAGCTGCGTTCTGATTGGCTATTTGGAGAAAATCAGTACTCGAATAGATTTTATGTTGACTGCATTTGCACAAACAGTTTAATAGCAACTTTTAGAGGTAGTTACGGTTTATGAAGCGGGGCAAGGCGAAATCAGAGTAATTCACGCACGGATTTACCGTGATCGGCAGCCGAAAAGCGTGGAAGTTAGGAATCTAGATATTGCTTGATGTAGTTGCAAAATATCACAATTTGGACACAGGAGTGGCCGATGATCTTGCTTGCTGAGATCAAAACCCCCTCTGTTTTCAGCGGAGAATTCACCGCCACCCGATTCAATTGGGTGGCTTTTTCTTGCCCTTTAGTCTGGAGGTTATTATGCGTCATCTGGAAGTCCTCGGTGGTGCGCACACTCAAACGACTCTTCTGAGATCGAAGATGCTCAAAGCGGCTCGCGATTGGTTCGGGCAGAACTCGTTCATCGAAACGTGCGTACCATTCATCACCGGCGCGACCGGATCCTGCGAATGGTTCCCGAATGCGATGCCCGTCACGATGTATGATCAGCAGGGGGACGAGCAGTGTATGTTCCTGCGGCAGACCGGTCAGCTCTACCTTGAGGCATTCACGCAGATCCACAATCGTGTCTACACTATCGGACCGTCATTTCGGCAGGAGCGCAAGGTCACGAACCGCCATCTTTGCGAGTTCACGTTGATTGAATTCGAGGGGCGCGATTTTGAGCTCGACGGACTGATGGATCTGATTGAGTCGCTTCTAAAAGCTATGTATGCGGCATCGAGTGAGATTTACAGATGCGGTATGCTTGAGAACTATATTACGCTTCCGTTCAATCGTGTCAGCTACTCCGAAGCTATTGAGACTCTGCAGAATAAAGGTCTCGAAGTCAGGTACGGTGATGATCTTGGCAGCGAAGAGGAACTCGCGCTCTGTGAGGCGTACTCAAGTCTTCCAACATTCGTTACGCTCTACCCTGCAGACCCGAAACCGAAAGAGGGGGGAGTCATAAAGTTCTTCTCAATGAAGCGAAACTCCGACAAGACAATCTGCTGCGATCTGCTCCTTCCGTTCGTGGGTGAATCTGTCGGCGGAGCGGTGCGCGAAGGGAGCTCGGAAACGTGCAAGAAGCAATTTGAGGAATCATACATGCATGACCATCTGCTTGAACGCGATGTCGATCCGGGCCAGTTTGACTGGTACTTCGATGTGCTGTCACAGGGTGTCGGACAGTCGGCTGGATGCGGAATTGGATTCGAGCGCGTTGTGCAGTCAGTGCTGGCCTCACTGAATAGTGGAATCAGCATAAAGGAGGCTGTCGAACTGCCCCGATCTCCTGAATATCTGCTGCCCTGAGATATTATTGCGTGACCGCTTTAACGAGCTTAAGATCGGTAAGTCGGGATTCCTGACTTACCGATCTTGTGAGTCATTTCTCGGACGTGTCTTCGTTCGCGGCAGATGGTCCTCGCAGGTCTTTTGCACATCGAAAGCCGACATTAAAGTCGACCCACTGTCCCGGCAGTGCATTGCGGAAGTGCACTCTGTTGCAGTATGGTCCCGAATACCAACCGCCGCCGCGAATCACTTTGAACTTGCCGTCGGTCGGGCCTGCTGGATTTTTCTGAGAACTTGAACTGTAATAATCCTGATCATAGTAGTCGGCCACCCACTCGACAACGTTGCCGGACATATCGTGCAAGCCGAATCCATTGGCCGGATAGCTGCCGACAGGCACAGTGCCCTCGGACTTGAAGTTTGCTCTTGACGAATCAGGCTCATCGCCATACGTGTAGTTCTGTCCGACCAAACCGCCGCGGCCTGCATACTCCCATTCTGCCTCGGTCGGCAGCCTCATGCCCGCCCATTCGGCATACGCATTCGCATCACCCCAACTCGCACCAATGACCGGATACTCCGCGTATTCAGGGCCGCCGTGGAATTCATCCATATCCCAGAATTCGGGCATCTCTCTTTCTGTCTTCCTGCAGAATTCTGCGTATTGTGCGTTTGTTACTTCGTACTTACCAATATAGAATGAATCGATGAATACTGTGCGAACAGGACTGTTGTCGCCGTCGCCATCGATTCCCATCAGGAACTGCCCTCCCGGAATGAGCACCATCTCCGGTCGTGAGCGTTCCTGAAGCTGCTCCTCGGTCTGAGCACGGGAGATCGCCGTTGCCGCGATCACCGCCATCACAGCGATCAATGGTACAAGCACTTGTCGATGTTCGAGGTTGCTGAACATATTATCCTCCTCTTGTCATGTTTACAATCGGCGTAGCGGCTGTGTTCTATGCGTGTAATGCCCAGATGTCAGCCGGTCTCGGGCGCGATGAACACAAGTTGAATATCCATGACATTTGTGCCTGTCGGGCCGGTGACAATCAGGTCGCCCAGCTTCTGGAAAAAGTGATAACTGTCATTGTTGGCTAAGTACGCTTGTGCATTGAACCCAACTGCATTCGCCTTCCTGATGGTGTCTGAGTCAGCGATTGCACCTGCTGCATCTGTCGGGCCATCGGTGCCGTCGGTACCGAACGACACAAAAGTGACGTTTTTCAGACGTTCGAGCTCGATAGCAGCCGCCAGCGCCATTTCCTGATTGCGCCCGCCTTTACCATTCCCGGTGATCGTAACAGTCGTCTCGCCGCCGGCGACAATCAGTGCGGGCGGTTCGACAAGGCCTTTGCCGGAAGCGATCTGCTCTGCCAATCCGCAGAGTCTGACAGCTGCGTCGCGCGCCTCTCCGATGATCGGATCCGGAATCACAACAGTGTTGTATCCGAGCGAACGACCGCAGTCGGCGGCCGCAGCCCTCGCGATGCTGTTGGAACCTACGATGATCTGGTAGTCGTTCTCAAATGATCTGTCTCCCGGTTTTGGCGTTTCGGGGGCTTCGCCGATCACTCCACGCTGAATGTGATCCAACGCGCTCCCAGGAATCGATGCAGCGATATCGTACCTGCCGATAACTCCCATTGCATCTCTGAATGTGTTCGGGTCCGGGACCGTTGGTCCGGATGAAATCGATGTCAGGTCGTCGCCGGTGACATCGGAGAGAACAAGTGTGATGATTGCTGCAGGGTGCGCTCCTTCTGCGAGGCGGCCTCCCTTGATTCTGGAAAGATGCTTGCGAACCGTGTTCACTTCGTGGATGGTTGCGCCGCACGAAAGCAGGGAAGAGGTGACCGCTTGTTTGTCCTGGAGGCTGACTCCCTGGACTGGGCTGCACCAAACGGCAGATGCGCCGCCGGACAGCAGCACCAGCAGAAGGTCCTGATTTGTCAGTCGTGAGGCGATTTCGATGGCGCTGTCGGCGCACCTGACGCTCATTTTGTCAGGTATGGGATGCCCTGCTTCAAGTACAGGCAAGACCTTGAGGGTATCGGCATATCCATGTTTCGTGCAGACAAGTCCGCCTGCAATTCGACTGCCGAGGATGTCCTCGGCGGCACGAGCCATAGAACACGCGCCTTTGCCGCCGGCAATCACTGAAAGCGAGGAGTAGTCATCGAGATCGAGCTGTCTGGTGCCGGCAATTACTATTGATCCGTCACGCGACAGTTTATTTCTGACAGCATTTCCCGGGTCGGCGCTCCGGATTGCCTGCAGAATGATGGAATCGATGTGATTTCTGATACCGTCAATCATGGTCGTCAACCGTTTCTTTTTGGTACAGCGAATGGTAGTCGGGACCTGATGACCTCCTGCGAATTCTGCCGGGTTTGAACTTCGACATTCACCACAAATATGTACCGGCTCGGTTGAGTTTCAACAAAAAATGGGAATCGGGCGATTTTCGAGAATAAGAAACGCAACTTTGATCACGCTATCACGTTTCCTGAACCAAAGGAAATCAGTACGGAGGGAGTGTAGATCATGAAAATTGCATTACTGATCGGTTTGATGGCAGTCGGTTTGGGCTTTTTGGTCATGCCCGCCGATGTCTCTGCTGAAAGTGGACGAATATACGGCACCATACGCACAGTTGACGGCGAGGATTTCGAGGGTTGGATCAGATGGGACAAGAATGAGGCATTCTGGGATGATATCCTCGACGGGACAAAGGAGAGATCCAGCAAGAAGTACCGCAGCAAATCGCGCAGATCTTCGAAGCGGAGCAATCTGTTTGACGTTGCTCGGGACGGCTTCTTCTATTCGATCGGATCGTCTCGTCAATCTGAGGTTAAGTTTGGCCACATCAAAACGCTTGTGCCGCTGTCGTCAAGTGAGGCACTGATTGTGCTGAAATCAGGAATAGAATTCGAAATGACCGGTTCTGATGTCGGCTCCGGAGTCAGAGAAATAGTGATTGACGACAGGGCTGAGGGAGAGATATATCTAGACTGGGATGATATAGACGAAGTGAATTTCCAGAAGGAGCCCAATGAGCCGGAATCCAAGGCAGAGCGCCTGTACGGGAAAGTCACAATTCGCCGGGGCGATGAGTATGTTGGATGGATCGAGTGGGATGTCGACGAAGTTCTCTCTACGGATGTCATTGATGGCGATGAAGGTAGTCGCCGAAACCGCAAAATCAGATTCGAAAAGATCCAATCGATAGAACGTCGCTCGAGATCATCGGCTCTGATCACTCTTAAGACAGGCAAGACGATGCGGCTGTCCGGATCGAATGATGTCAATTCCGAGAATAGAGGTATCAGAGTGAAGAGCGCCGAACTGGGCCGCGTAAATATCTCGTGGAGTGACTTCGAAAAACTCGATCTGATGCCTGTTCCGTTGGACAGACTTCCGAAGTACGACTCATTCGATGGTGGAAAGGAGATTTCCGGCACTGTGTTCACGGAGGATGGCGAGCAGTTCACCGGCAGAATCGTATGGGATGAAGATGAGACATATACCTGGGAGCACCTGAATGGTGATTACGATGATTGTTCAGTGGTTGTTGAATTTTCGAATATTCAGTCAATAGAGAAGAGTTCCCGTCGCGGGTCGGTTGTGACGACAAAGTCGGGGAGAAACATTGTGCTGAAGGGGTCAAACGATGTTGACTCCGACAACAACGGCATTATCGTTTTTCTTGACAACGGAGACGAAGTGGAAGTAGACTGGCATGACTTTGAAAAGGCAGAATTCAAGTAGGCTGACAAAGATATAGGTTCAGAAACGTTATCACACTGCCGCATTGATGACGTTTCTTTTCTGCAGCTCCTCCAAGCCCGGGTACGCAACATGCCCGGGCTATTTATCTTGGCGATGAACGCTGTCGTGACGGATTGACCTTGACAGTCGGGAACTGTTTCTGCAATATGAAGGTATCAATGCTGAGAGGAGCATCCCTGATGATTAGAAAATACCGATATGTCCTGATAGTACTTGCAGTCTTCATATCTTCTACAGTCGCATTATTTGCCAGCTCTGAAAGCCCTGTGATGTCAGCCATGAGCGAAGAGCTCCAGCGATCAATGGATAAGCTTGAGCTTGAAGGATTCGATCGCCCGTACTTCATATCGTATTCGCTGAACGATCTACACCAGATAACGCTGGCGGCTAGTTATGGATCGCTTGAAGGAGACGGTGATTCTCACTCGCGTTACCTCACGGTCGATCTTCATGTCGGCGACTACAGTTTCGACAATACGCCATCCGGAGCTGAGTATTTCTATATCCCTGACTACTATGACAGGATATCGAGGAACCTTGCTCGAGCCCCTCTTGATGATGACCTTGATGCGCTGAGGCACACGCTATGGCTTCTCACAGATGCGAGATATAAGCAGGCGCTGGACGCTCTCAATAAGAAGAAGGGCGAGTTGATCAGCAAGGTAGAGGAAGAGGACCGTCCGGATGATTTTTCGGGCGAGGAACCAACGGTGAGGATTGACCCCCTCAAGGTGCTCGACATCAATAGGGATGAGTGGCGCACGATACTGACAAGCGCTTCAGCTATGTTCAAGAGGTATCCGCGGATACTTACTTCGAGCGTAACGCTTGCTGCAAACCTACGAAACCAATTCATGGTGAGCACAGAGGGTACCAGACTGCAAATATCGGACTATTTCTTCACGATTTCCGCTGTTGCCGACGCGAGATGTGAGGATGGGATGGAAGTGGACAATATCATCACGTGGAAGGCTTCTGCGTTGTCCGATCTACCGACCAGAGCAGAGATCGAGAATGGCATTCAAGAACTTATTGATGACCTTCTGGCTTTGCGTGAGGCTGAGCCGGCAGATCCATACAGCGGGCCTGCCATCATTGTCAACGAAGCAGCAGGCGTGTTTTTCCATGAAGCTCTCGGACATCGCCTCGAAGGGCACCGACTACGCAACGAGCAGGAAGGGCATACATTCAAGGGCAAAGTCGGACAGAGGGTGATCCCTGAATTCCTGTCTGTTTATGATGATCCGACATTGCAGGAGTTCGATGGGACTCCTCTATACGGTCATTATGAGTTTGATCAGGAGGGTGTGAAGGCGCTGCGAGTTGATCTTGTGCAGGATGGAATTCTGAAGGACTTCCTAATGTCAAGATTGCCTGCAAAGGGCTTCTCAAAGTCCAATGGCCATGGTCGGGCCGACATCTTCTCTAAACCGGTATCTCGAATGGGCAATCTGATAGTTACGACCAGCGATCCAAAAGGCTATGATGAGCTTCTCGATATGCTGATAGAGGAGTGTACTGTGCAGGAGAAAGAGTACGGGCTCATTTTCGAGGTCCTGACCTCGGGTGAAACGAACACATCTGGTTATGGTGTACAGACTCTGCGTTGCCAACCTGTGATTGTCAGGAAGGTTTATGTCACCGACAGGCACACGGAGTTGATAAGGGGTGTGGAGTTGATAGGCACTCCTCTGAATATCCTCGAGAACGTGGTAGCTGCCGGAGATGACCCCGCGGTGTTCAACGGCACCTGCGGCGCTGAATCCGGCTCCGTGGCGGTTTCGTCAGTTGCGCCGAGCATTCTGATCTCAAAGATCGAGATTCAGAAGTCGACGCAGAAATCGCGGCGACCTCCGATATTACCGCCGCCCCTTTTTGATTGATGTTTGTCGAGGTTGGGCGTCATGGACATAGACCGTGTTTCTGGAGTGATGAACTTTAACGACTGAATCGATGCAGTTGCCCGAATTCAGTAAGTACGGAGAATTGGGTTATGAGGCATTTCAGGTTTGAGATCATATCAACATTCTTGTTACTCCTTATTATTGGCGCGGGATGCGGCAGTGATGACAAGGGCACCGATCCCGAGAAGGTGAATTCAAATCTGGTATGGGTGGACAGGGTCTCCGCAGTATCGAATCAGGATGATGTGAAAGTGAATGTGTGGTTTGGGAATCTTGTGCCCTTGTCAGGTCTTGAGGTGCCATTGAGAGTCTCCGGGGGTGGATTTACTATAGACTCCGTGTCGTTTGTCGGCAGCAGAGTTGGAGACTTCTTTTTGACAATCGGAGCGGTCGATACTTTTACTAACACTATTGAGATAGCCGCTGCGGACACGGCAGTATGTGTAGACTCAGGAGAGGGGCTCCTGGCCAGCCTGTACTTCACTCTCTATTCCAGTTCAGGCGGGCAGGTTCTCGCAATTGACACATTTTCGCTCGACACGGGCCCCTATCATAGCCTCATCTATATAGATACGAGTGAGGCGGGTGCTGAAATCATCCCTGACTTCATCGATGGTGAAATATCCGTTCTGCAGACGGGAGGATAGCGGCGCCGCGCGGCTATAGTTCGCAAACGGTTTTGCCGACATACTCAACATGAGCCAATCACTTGTTCGTGTTCTGATCTCCTCCTTGCTGTTGCTGGTGCTTTGCGTCACATGCAGCAGTGATCGTGGAGGTGGTCCGAACGACCCGCCGGACGATCCCGATCCAACTGGCGGTAATCTCATCTGGATTGATTCAGTTGACGCTTCACCAGGGACACAGGCGGTGATTGACGTGTACGCGAAACTGAGCACCGCGACTCAGGCTGTCACACTGCCGTTCGTGCTTGAAGGAACAGATTTTGTCATTGACTCAATGTCTTTCGTCGGCACGCTACTTGACAATGATCCGATCTGGCTGTATGACTCGATCACCCCAAAAACGATCACAATCGGTATGGCCTTCTATCAGAAAGATGCTGTCGGACCAGATTCAGGTCAGATGCTGCGACTCTTCGTGTCTCTGGACGAATCTGCCCCAAACCAGATTATCAGGGTCGACACGACTTCGATAATTCTGGAGAACGGTTCAGTCGCGAGTCTGGTGCTGGTTGACACCACTATAAATCCGTATCCGAAAGAATACATCCCGGAGTTCTTACCGGGGACGATAAGAGTCACGGATCAACCGGTTCTCTCCTTCTAACTACTCTGATCGATCATTCCACTTTCCGGCTCCACTGGTCGGCGCGATTGTCCTGCCATTACGCCAGTTCTGACATGCTTGTGAAATTTTGATCAAAAAACCTCTTGATAGCCGATGAATTTTCTCGTATTTCTGACGATAATCCTAATAGCGGCGAACTTGCTAATCTTAAACGGTGCAACATGATAGCGTAGGTCTACAATGAGGAGTATCGCGATAGTTTTAGTTGACATTTTCTGGCATCGCATCAATATTTGTGGTCAAAGTAATATAGGCTAATCCATGGGAGAAGGTATGAAGCTACGATATCTCGCATTGCCTGCGCTAGTGCTTCTCTGCTCAGCTGGACTTGCGTACGCCGGGCACTCCTATTCAAAAGTGGAACTCTCAGAGACATCATCAATGTGTCTGAATTGTCACGATGAAAAGGCTGTATCTCTTGAGAATTCCCTGCACCGCATAACTGAAGTGACTGATATGACCTCTGCGATCGCAATCGGTTGTGTCAACTGTCATGACGGCTGGGCTGAACACGTTGAAGATCCCTCTCCGGAGAACATCGAAACTGCCGCGAGGCTCTCTTTCTCCGGGCAGGTTGATCTATGCAGTCGTTGTCACATCACACTTCATCAGTCGAGCATGGTGTCATCTGATCCGCACGGAAGGGTGGAGATCGGCTGCATTGAATGCCACAGCGTTCATTCGAATGTTAACGAACATCTTGTCAAGGATGACAGCGACAACTATTGTGCAGTGTGCCACACAAGTGTTGCTGCAGAGTTCAAACGCAGGTCGGCTCATCCGCTCGAATCGGGAAACGTTCGCTGCGTGGATTGTCACATGCTCGATGGGACTGAAGATCAACTCTTGGCTGTTGGGCTTGACTGGCGCTGTCAGAATTGCCACTCCGATCTCTCAGGACCGTTCTTGTATGAGCATCCGGTCGTGTACGCTCACTTGGTGGAGGGGGGAGGTTGCACCGAATGTCATCAACCGCACGGATCGCCGAATGATCGTTTACTCAAGCAGCCGGGAGACGGTGTTTGTCTGCAGTGTCATGGTACACCGCCGGTGCACAGAATCGCACATGCCGGAATAGCGACCAGGTTCGCTTGTGTTGACTGTCACAGCGACATTCATGGTTCGTTTGACAACAAGAAGCTGCTCGACCCGGCTCTTGGCGCTAAGATGGTGTTTGATTGTTCTGAATGTCATGTTCTCGGAGACTGAGGAGGATGGATATGAAACTGACCAGAATATTCGTGATGCTGAGCGGGATCGTCCTCCTGAGTTGGTCTGCTGCGAATGCAGGCTCTGGGAGCGCGAAGCTGTCACTCGGTTACACATACCTCGATGAAGAAGGGAACCTGTCGGTCAACCAATCCACATTCAATCTATATGGGGATCCGACAGTATCAATCGAGGATATTCTTTACAGATTCGACAACGGTCTGAGGCTGCGAGCCGATCTGACAAACATCATAATGAACAACCGGAATCTGACGCTTGGATTTGATAAGGCTGGACTCTTCGGCGTTCGCATGCATCACAACCAGTATCGACGATTCTACAGCTTCGACGGCAGTAGTTTTACCAGACGGCACAGATCGGGGGGTGAACTGTGGGTGCGACCTCATCGTTATCTGAAGTTCTTCGGTGGTGGATCATACGTCGGGAAATCGGGTCAGATGGTAGACTTGTTCGATGCGGCAAGCACAGCTACGATCGACGTGGATTACACGCAGACATACTACAACGGTGGTGCGCATGTGAACTACGAGGGGCGGATGTTCCGCGCGGAGTTCCGTGGATCCGATTTCACCAATAATGAGGATGCAAGCCGCAATCAGAATTGCACCAGCATCCTGCTCACGGCTGGCGGCCCTTTGCCTAAGTACGATTTTGTCTCTGTGCTCGGAGGCTTCAGGAGATTCGCAACTAAGTACGACTCAAGCGGACTCGAACTCACTTCGAATCGCGGGTGGGGTGGAGCTTCTTTACGGTTACCGGAGAATTTCAGCGTGAAATACAGCTTTGTATTCGATCGCACCGGATCAGACTCGGATCTTGTGAAGACCGACAATGTATCTCATGCTGTGTACGCAACACACACATGGCCGCATCTTGCGTACCTGACTGCGGGGTATCAGAAGGACTATAACGATGACTTTGAAGCTCAGGTGCAGAGTAACTCGTTCTATTTCGCTGGCTGGCTAATGCCGATTAAGTCGCTCGAATTCAGGGCCGAGGTTGGCACCAGAGCAGAAGAAGTGACGGATGGTGTGCGACTCGTCGGTGATGAAGATCACTTCAGGCATAAATTCACTGCGAAATATCGCTGCAGGGATAACGGGTCACTTACTCTTGGTGTTGATTCTCGCACGCGCACGAACGATATGCTTGGGAGCGAGTCGGAATTCACACGATTCACTGGTCAGCTCGAAGCCCGCATTGCTGAATATGGTAATTTCACGGGCGGATACGTTTATTCGCAGGGGGATTTCGAAAACAAAGAGCAGACGTTCGAATTCGCGGACCATACATTGTTCGGAGATATAACCTCGCGCGAATGCCACAATGCGATCGTCGGATTCGGTGCGACATATTACCAGAGCAGGCGCGATCTCGATGTCGTGAAGTCTTCGCTTCGTTTCAGCGGCGCATATAGATTTCTGGAATTCTACCATCTGGAGGTGAAATACTCGGTGTTCAACTTCGATGATTTCCTGTATACCGATCAATTCGATGAGTACTACACGGGCAATATCGTGGAAATGAAAATTACGAGAGATATATCATTGTAGGAGGGAACCATGCGTTGTCTTAAGTTGGCAGCCACCACGCTACTCGTTCTGCTGCTTGCTATCTCTGCAGGCTGCGAACGCAAGATTGTCATGAATGAAGATGGTGGCGATACAGAACTGCAGTGTTTCGGATGCCACACCGATCAGGACCTTTCGCTTGTCGAGGCACGTGCTCAGTGGGAGACGTCGAATCATGGCATAATGGAAACTGTGGACCGCGGATCGAGCGGGTCATGCAGACCGTGCCATTCGAGCGAGGGCTTTCTTGAGAATGTGACCGGCGAGGACTTCGATGGACAAGCAGTATCCAAGATTGGGTGCTTCACCTGCCATGCTCCCCACACGAACGAGACGTTTGCTCTCAGAACCGAGGAAGCGGTTGAATTGGGCAATGGTGCGATCTTTGACGGGGGTGAGGGCAATCTCTGTGCGGCATGCCACCATGGCCGACGCAATGTCGAAACGTACGTCTTTGACGGTGTCGAGTTGTCGCAGCATTTTGGTCCGCACCATAGCAATCAGTCCGATATGCTCGCGGGTGAGAATGCTTACGAGTACGAAGGCGTGTCATACACCAATTCGCCTCACACGACATTTGTGGTTAACGCATGCGTTGACTGCCACAAAGCAGATCCTGTGGCGCGCTATGTAGGCGGGCATACATTCCGCATGGTATACGGTGAAGAGGATGATGAGGATATCAACGTAGACAATGCCTGTAACGTAAGTGGATGTCATAGCGACCTTGAGGACTATAATAGGCCAGCCACAGCAGATTTCGACTGGGATGACGAAACCGAAGGCGTTCAGGATGAGATCGAAGGTCTCCTTGACAGCCTCAAGACACTGCTGATCGATGAAGGCCTGCTTGTGTATTACGAGGAAGACGATGCTTACGAGCCTCCGGAAGACTATATTCTATCCGATGCCGATTCGGCTGGCGCAGTTTTCAACTATTTGTATGTTCACGAGGATAAATCTGAGGGTATTCACAACACGAGCTATGCAGTTGCATTGCTGCAGTCATCGATAAACTTCATTGCGAATGGTGATCCTACCGGAGCTCCAGCGACTCCCACCGGGCCACCGTTTGCTGCGATTCGATCTCACTGATCGATGATATTTCCGAACAAGCCCTCCGATAGACTCGGAGGGCTTTGTCCTATCGGAACTATAACGAAAAATCAGATCAAGAAAGCGCTGCCCGCAAGAAAAGAAGATGATTTGATTGACAAATAGGGTGCATGTTGTTATATATGGCGAATCGTAGTGCGAGTCGCAGAACTTGGCACATTGATGCAGATGAATTAGAGTTTATTCAGCTATGAATGAGAAGGATGTTGGCAGACGGACGTTCCTGAATTGGCTGATTGGCGGCACCACTCTGGCGAGCCTTGCGGCCATTTTCTATCCAGCAGCACGGTTCTTTGAGCCGCAGGAGGTTCCTGAAGCCGCAATATCGAGTATCAAGGTCGGAGTCATCGAGGATTTTCCTCCCGATTCGGGGTCGATTTTCAAATTCGGGCGGAAGCCAGGGATTCTTATTCATACTGCAGACGGCAAATTCAAGGCGTTCCATGCTACATGCACTCACCTGAGTTGCATAGTGCAGTATCGAAAGGACCTCGGTGCAATCTACTGCGCATGCCACAATGGTCGTTTCAACACAAATGGCGAGAATATTTCCGGCCCACCACCGAGGCCGCTGGAAGAATTCGATGTGCATCTGAAGGGCAATGAAATCTATGTATCGGTGCGGAGTTGATCGTGGATAACGGAAGCAGCGGACAGAGATTGTATAGCTTTCTGAACGAACGTTTCAAGCTCGATTCTCTCGTAGAATTCTTCAGTCACAAGACAGTCCCGCGCCACAGCCATTCGTATTTGTACTACACAGGTGGCGTGAGCCTGTTTCTTTTCATGGTTCAGGTGTTTTCTGGCATTCTGCTTTTGATGTACTATAAGGGATCTGCTGACTCGGCATTCGAATCTGTACGATTTATCATGTCCGAAGTACCGTTTGGATGGCTGATTAGAGATGTCCATTCGTGGTCTGCCAATCTGATGATATTCTTTGCATTTATCCACATGTTCGCGGTCTTCTTCACGAAGTCGTATCGCTTTCCACGCGAACTCACCTGGCTTTCCGGAATGGTGCTTCTCTTTCTCAGTATGGTCTTTGGTTTCTCGGGATACCTTCTGCCGTGGAACGAGCTTGCATTCTTCGCAACGAAGGTAGGCACTGACATTGCCGGTGCGCTACCGGGGATTGGCGAGCCGATACTGAAGCTTCTGCGGGGGTCGGAGGATGTCACTGGCGCTACGCTCTCGCGGTTTTTCGGCATTCATGTCGCCATAATGCCCGGAATATTCGTCCTGTTCCTCACTATGCACTTGACCCTGGTGCAGAGACTCGGCATGTCGGAGCCGCTCCATTGGAAGAATCTTCCGGAGGACAAGAAGAAACATACACCGTTCTTCCCGAATTTCCTGCTGAGAGATTTCTCACTTTGGCTGATCATACTCTCAATTGTGGCTGCCCTGTCTGTTTTCTTCCCGTGGGAGCTTGGCCTGAAGGCTGATCCGTTTGTATCGGCACCAGCGGGAATCAAGCCCGAATGGTATTTCATGTTTGTGTTTCAGACGTTGAAGTATATTCCGGCGCATGTGCTGATAATGGAGGGCGAGCTTTTCGGGATATTGATGTTCGGTCTTGGAGCATTGCTTTGGATGTTTGTGCCGTTCTTCGATAGAGAGGGCAGAGGCGAGAGACTCAGCCGGGCGTTCACTTACGCCGGTGTCGTGATTGTTGCCTATATCATCGTGATGACAGTTCTCGGATACACCATGGAATGAGATAGCTATGTGTAAGCGTGATACAATCGTTTTACTTGCTGCAATCATTATTGCATTGATGCTCCCATGGTTCGCATACGCCCAGGAGCCGAAGAATACTTGCGTCGAATGCCACCTGCAACTGGATGACGAATTGCTGGCACCGGCCGAGGCGTTCGAGAACGATGTGCATAATCGCCTTGGAGTGCTATGCGTAGGCTGTCATGGTGGCGATTCAGCGGCGGAGGACGCAGATGATGCGATGAGCAAACAGATGGGTTTCATCGGCGCACCATCTCCGTTGGAGATTCCGAAGCTCTGTTCGAAGTGTCACGCTGATCCTGTCTACATCAAGACGTTCAATCCGCAGCTTCCGACAGATCAGTACTCCAAGTATCTGACCTCGATGCATGGAGTGAAGAACCTTAAGGGGGATCAGAAGGTAGCGCAATGTGCGTCATGCCACCGAGCGCATGACATAAGAGCAGCCAATGATCCGAAATCATCCGTGTATGCAATCAACATTCCGGCGACGTGCGCGCATTGTCACGCCGACTCGGTATACATGGCCGGACGTGGAATTCCGACAAATCAGATGGAGCAGTATGCTTCATCCGTTCATGGCGTAGCGTTGCTGGAGAAGCACGATGTCGGCGCTCCGGCATGCAATAGCTGCCATGGTAACCACGGCGCAATGCCACCGGGTATCACTTCGATTGAGCGAGTTTGTGGATTATGCCACGCGAATAACATGACGTTTTTCGAGGAATCTACCCATTTCGAATATTTCCAGGGCATGAATGCACGTGCCTGCGAGACCTGCCATTCCAATCACGCAATCGCGAAGCCGTCGATCGAGATGCTCGCCGGCGAGCACTCTGTCTGTCTTCAGTGTCACGATCCAAAAGACGGGACTGGTGGAATAGAAGCTGCTATGCAAATGCGGATGGCAATAGACTCGCTGAGCGGCCTGATAGATGATGTGAATGCCAGGCTTGACGATGCCGATCAAAAAGGGCTATACGTGACCAACGCGCTGTTCACGCTCAAGGACGCGACGCAGAATCTATTTGAGGCTAAGACTGCTGTGCATATACTGAATGCAGATAGTGTTTCCGGCATAACACTTGATGGTGACAAGCTCGCCCAGCAAGCAAGTGTTGTCGCTGATGGTCTACTGGCCGACTATGTGGTTCGCAGGATCGGTCTTGCTGTATCGGTCGTTGTACTCCTGTTTCTCGCGCTGCTGATATGGATCAAAGTGCGTCGGATAGAAACGCGGCAGAAGCTTCGCTAACGTCAGCCCAGTTCCTGAGACTACCGGTTATGACGAATTTGCAATCACTTGCAACCTGTCGTTGCAGTAGAAATCCCCATCATTGTCAGACCTGGAGGAGAAGATCATGAATACCAGAGGAAACCATGATCCATGTTTTACCTTGACTTCAATGCTCCACGCGAGTAATCTGCTCGGGTGAACTCAATGTTTTTATCGCACACAATTCGACAGACAGCACATCTTGTATTTGATAAGCTAATCATGAAACCCCGCTCCGGAGGGTCACGACAGATTGACTGACAGAAAAACCCAATCTTCTCACAGCGGATTCACCGGTTTGGGCATTGCACCCGGTCTGCTTGATGCCATAGATCGCCTCAAGTTCACCGAACCAACACCAATCCAGCGGCAGTCCATACCGATAACTATCGAGGGTAAAGATCTTATCGCAATTGCACAAACGGGGACCGGTAAAACACTCGCTTACGGTATTCCAATGATACAGCGCCTGGCCCAGATCAAGGGACGGGGTCTCGTTCTAGCCCCGACACGTGAACTGGCTCTTCAGGTTGACGAGGCGCTGAATTCCGTCGGACGATCTTTGGGGCTGCGCACTACGGTACTGATTGGCGGAGCATCAATGGCAGTTCAACTCCGCTCTCTCGAACGGAAACCGCGTGTTATCGTCGCCACGCCCGGTCGTCTGATTGACCATCTCGAGCATCGGAAAGTCAGTCTAGCCGACGTGCAGATACTTGTTCTGGATGAGGCGGACCGGATGCTGGACATGGGGTTTGCGCCCCAGATCAACAGGATTTTGGCGGACGTTCCGAAGAAGCGTCAGATGATGCTGTTTTCGGCTACCATTCCGGAGGAGATTATGACTCTCGCCAGACGCGAGATGGAATTTCCCATTCATGTCGAAGTTGCCCCCTCCGGAACCGCACCTGAGAAGATTATCCAGGAGATGTTTTTCATCGAAAGAGGGGCGAAAACGCAGTTGCTCGAAGTCATGCTTAATCGATATCTCGGCCCGGTGCTCATATTTACACGGACTAAGCACGGCGCACGCAAGCTCGCTCGTCAAGTCAGATCTATGGGGCACACGGCGGCGGACATCCATTCCGATCGGAGTCTATCACAGCGTCGCGAAGCGCTCGATGGTTTTAAGTCCGGGAAGTACCGCGTGCTGGTGGCGACCGATGTCGCAGCCAGAGGCCTCGATGTCTCGGGAATCGAGCTGGTTGTCAACTACGATCTGCCAACGAATACTGAAGACTATGTCCATAGAATCGGACGCACCGGGCGAGTTGGTCTCCCCGGTCGGTCGGTTTCTTTTGCCACTCTCGATCAGAAGAAAGATGTGAGGAGTATCGAGCGACTGATCAGAACAGACCTGCCTATTTCAGTACTTCCGGACCTGCCTCCCCCGCGCAGGCGGATGCCCGCGACCGATTCCCCAGACAGAAGTCGACCGCCACGACGTCAACCTTCTGCGCAACGGCCATCAAGGAAGCCACCACGCCAACGTCGTCAGTCAAGTCGGAAGAGTCGTAAAGGGTGGAAACGAGAGAAGTAAGTCTGAGGCCATTGTCTGATCGGTTTCGATTCCACTCAAAAGCCGAACAACGGTTCCACCAGACTTCGTCTGACAGGGCAGAGCATGAAGGACAATTGAACGGGTGCAATATTAGGGAAACGAGTAAGTCGTAAGGCTGGTGTGCTAATACTGGCAGAACTTATCTGAACCTCAATTCAGTGAAGCTACGGACATTGAGATATGAAGACGGCGATTGAGCTTCTCCTGCAATACAGAACATCACAATAGCCCTTCTGCAGTACCGAGCGAGATCTAATCGTCCATTTTAGACTGACTGGAAACAGCTGTACGTTGCCAGACATAGTGGACATTGTGTTTTGGAAGTTGAGGCTGAACTTGTTTGTTGGTAGCTGATTCTTGATACCCTCGTTTCCTCTGATTCATAGTTCGGTCTTTGATTCGATTTTCACCTTTGAAATTACCGCAACACTTGCTTTCTTGTATCATGTTTGCCAATGCAACAAAAGCAGAACATCGTTTCCGGATGGTTGCCAAAACTCTGTACGGATTAGAGGAGATTTTATCCAAGGAATTGACTGATTTGGGAGCTCAAAATGTGAGGACGATGAACCGGTCGGTTGAATTCTACGGTGATAAGCAATTGATGTATGAGGCGAATCTGTGGTGCCGCACGGCTACCAGAATTCTCAAGCCAGTGCGCAACTTTAGGGCAGCTGACGAAGAAGAGTTATATCGTGGAGTTCTGAACATTGAATGGGGGAAATATTTCGGTTTGCATCAGACATTTGCTGTTGATGCTGTCATTAGCGACTCCCAATTCAGGAATTCCCTGTATGTGGCTCAGAAGGCCAAAGATGCCATTGCTGACCGTTTTCGAAAGGAGACCGGACAGAGGCCATCGGTTGACTTGAAGAGTCCGGACATCAGAATAAATATCTACATATGTCAAAATGAATGCACTGTCGCTATCGACTCATCAGGCGAACCTCTTTTCAAACGGGGGTATCGAAGCAAACCAGGCAAAGCACCCTTAAATGAAGTGCTTGCCGCGGGGATTGTACTGCAATCTGAATGGGATAGAACCAGTTCGTTTGTTGACGCTATGTGCGGTTCAGGAACCATTGTTATCGAGGCGGCCTTGTTGGCTCGGAACATCGCCCCGGGACTGACCAGGAAAGCATATGGATTCATGAACTGGCCAGATTATGACATGAATCTCTTCAAGATGATCTATAAAAAGGCTCGCAAGGAAATCATCCCGAAGCTGAACTTCACAATTGTCGGTTCTGACATAAACTCAATCCAGGTCCGAGAAGCATCCGAAAACGCCAACCGGGCCGGGATTGGCAGCGATGTTAATTTCAGACAGAGTGATATTGTTGATTTGGTTCCCCCTCCGCCGCCAGCTGTTGTGATTATCAATCCGCCATATGGTGAGCGACTTTCAGTCGACGACATAAGTAATTCTTATCGCTCCATTGGAGATGCATTCAAGAAAAACTTCACTGGCTATGATGCCTATGTTTTCACCGGGAATTTAGTCGCAGCAAAAAGTATTGGCCTGAGAACGTCAAGACGAATTGAGATGTATAACGGGCCGATTGAATGCAGGCTGTTGAAATTCGAGATGTATAAGGGCAACCGCAAGAGCAAATCTGATCCTTCCGCGACTTAATGGACATTGCATGCTAAGAGTTTGGACATGGTTAGTCTGAAGACTTACAGATTGATGCACTACCAGATATCAATTGCCACGATCTCTATTGACTATCATTGTGATTTGGTTTATTTATCCATCACGATTTAGGAGAGAAAATGGCTATGAGGAAAATAGGCGAGACCTGGTATATAGACTGCTCCCTTGGAGGCCGGCGGATTCCAGAATTCGTTGTCTCCGAAAAGAAGACGACTGCTGCTGCGCTGGTTGGGAGTTACATTCCGATTACTGAAGGGAAACGCTCCCAAACTGACTAATGCGATGCAGTCTTGGTGTACTGCGACATATAATGCCGGAGTGGCGGAATAGGTAGACGCAAGGGACTTAAAATCCCTCGGAGCTTACGCTCTGTGCCGGTTCGATTCCGGCCTCCGGCATTTTGATTCTCCTTGATCCAGTTACTCGCCAGACAAGTCCAATATAATACTCTCAGTCCATTTTGCGTCTTGACAGGATGTCGATTTGCACCGATATTAGAAACAGACAATTTTACATCTCAATTGATAGATGATTTTGACTGGTTGGACACCAGACTTATGATTCAATGCGATCTGGGGCATGGTGCAGGCTTCTGAATGTGTGTGCAATCCGTGTTTGGGAGGTTATCCATAATGAAGAAAGTCAGCTACCTACTGGCGGCAGTTGTATTGACGGCGGCGTTCGCGTTCATTGCGATTGAACAGGCTCCGGAACAAATGCCGGATCGGGATACACCCGACTTTGCCTACTTCATGATGAAGAATGACGGCAAAGTCCCCAAAGTCAAACAACGGCCGAATGACTGGTTCTATGAACAGCGTGCATATCCGACCGGTGACATTCCGGTTGAACGACGCCTCGAGGCAGCCAGAGCTGCGCGCGAACTCAAGCAGGCCTCAAAGCGTGATGACGTCACCTGGACTCTCGCCGGACCGAATAATATCCCCGGTCGCGTTGCCGACATTGCGGTACATCCGTCTGAAGTAACCGAAGTCTATATAGCTTCTGCAGCAGGCGGCATCTTCAGGTTGCCCTCACTTGGCTGGCCATGGGAACCTCTATTTGACGATGAGGGACCTCAGTCGATGGGCGCTGTCGCCATCCATCCCGATGATCCGAATATTCTCTACGCCGGCACGGGGGAGGCCAACGGAGCTGCAGATATGTACGAGGGCACGGGCGTCTACAAGACGACCGACGCCGGTCTGACCTGGGATCATGTTGGACTGCCGAACAGCTACCACATTGGGAGAATTGCCATCGATGCCTTGCGCCCGGAAACGGTGTTTGTCGCGGTGACCGGGAAGCACTTCGGCGGCACGAATCCTGAGCGCGGTGTTTATCGATCTACAGATGGAGGAGCAAACTGGGAACAGAAGCTGTACTTGACCGATTCCACCGGTTGCATTGATATTGCAGTACACCACTCGACCGGTACCGTTTTCGCCGCAATGTGGGAAAAGGTGCGCTACGTCGACAGGACCTTTTTCGGAGGAATCACTAGCGGAATTTACAGATCGACTGATTATGGCGAAACCTGGAGCTATCTTGGAGGAGGTCTGCCGGCGCCCGCATCGGATATGGGCAGAATCGGAGTTACGGTCGATCCAATGTCGACAACTGTCTATGCCATCTATTCGAATGCCGAAGGAGAATTTCTCGGAATATACAAGAGCACGAATCTCGGTGACACATGGACTCGAACGAACGACGGCGCAGCATCGGGACTTTTTGGTTCATGGAATGGCGGTTGGTATTTCGGTCAGATTCGAGTGGCACCCGGCTACCCAGACATTGTGTATGCGCTCGGTGTCTATCAGTACAAGACATCAGACGGTGGCTACAGCTGGGTGAGTGCTGACGCGGGTATCCACGTCGATCATCATGCGCTCTGGATCTCGCCGAATGATCCGAATTGGGTTTACAATGGATGCGACGGAGGCGCCAACATTACGCCGGATGGCGCAGGGCAATGGGCTCAGCTGCTGCAATTGCCCAACACTCAGTTCTATGCGATCGCCATTGATCCGAATGCGCCATACAAGCTCTATGGCGGCACTCAGGACAACGGATCGATGAAAACTCCGGGCGGAGATGTCGGTGATTGGATTCAGATACTTGGCGGAGACGGTTTCTACTGTGTCGTGGATCACAAGAATTCGGACATTATCTACGCAGAATATCAGTATGGCAGTCTCAACAAGTCTACCGATGGGGGACAGACGTTCGGTTATGCCATGAATGGCATCGACTACGGAAATGACCGACACAACTGGAATACTCCCGTGGTGATGGACCCCAACGATCACGAAGTGCTTTATTACGGCTCCCATCGTGTGTACCGCACCGAAAATGGTGCTGCGAACTGGTCGGTGATAAGTGGAGATCTGACTGATGGCGGCGATTTGCACATAAATACAATCACTACAATTGACGTTGCGAGGACGGACGGGCAGGTGGTCTATGTCGGTACAGCCGACGGCAATGTCTGGGTCACGACCAACGGTGGGCAGAATTGGTCGCAGATCGATGGCAGCATTCCCGATAGATGGGTAACGAGGGTTACTGTTGATCCATTCGATGCAGCCGTGGCCTATGTAACTCTCTCCGGATACAAAGTAGCTGATTACCTACCTCACATTCTTCGAACAACAGACTTCGGTCAGAACTGGACAGCAATACACGGCAATCTTCCCGACATGCCAATCAACGATGTTATCGTTGATTATCACGATAACTCTCGCCTGTACATCGCTACAGACTATGGCTGTTACCGAACGCTCGACCTTGGAGGTACCTGGGAGTTTCTAGGAGACGGGATTCCATTGTCGACTCCGGTGAATGATCTTGCGTTCGATACGAAGTCACGGACGCTTGTTGCGGGTACGCATGGCAGGTCGATGCTCAAGACAGTTCTGGATTGTCCGGATGATACCGACTCTGACGGCGATGGTATCATGGATGCCTGCGATAATTGCGTTGACGATTACAATCCGGGACAGGAGGATTTCGACAATGATTTGATGGGCGATGCCTGCGACGATTGCACGGACACCGACGGTGATGGTTATGGTAATCCGGGATATCCAAATCCAGGCTGTTCCGATGACAACTGTCCTACAGTATACAATCCTGACCAGGCTGATGAGGATGGTGACGGCGCCGGTGATGTCTGTGATTACAGGCCGGTTCACTGGGATACAATTTCGACGACCTGTACGGATCTGGTAGTCTCCAATTTCGGCAATTTCGGAAGAAAGGGACTGGGCCGGGTGAATCTCGATTTCGTCGGTACGGGCGATTGTGACAACACTGCAGAAGTGTATATCTACGATGGATCTCCGGTGATAGCTTATGTCAATGACGATGACACGGTTGTGAGCTTTGCGTTATTTGGTGCTCAGACTTTGCGCCTTGTCGACAAAGACAACCCCACTGTTCCTACCGAAAACAACGGCGAATATGAAGTCTTCAAGACGGGCACATTCGTGACGAAGGATTCGACCATCGGAGTTGAGGTGGGATGGTTCGCGCCTCTCCAACCCGATTCGTGTGATTTCGTAATACAGCACCTCAGGCTGTATTCGTTCGATGGGCAGGCACACTCCGGCTTGTTGATCGGAAATGTTGTCGATTGGGATGTGCCGGGTGATGGCTATGCAGATAATTCATCCGGATACGACATGACAAAGAAGCTGGTTTATCAGCAGGGAGTCGAATGGGATTATGCCGGCTGTCAGTTTAACGACGAGCGGTTTGGCGGTCAGGCATGGCTCGGTTACTATGAATCGGGCGATCAGTCACTGAATACGACAACGCAGCCATTTGGAGCGTACATAGAGAGTAATGAAGTCTATGTTTGGCCAACTGGAGGCTTTGTTCCAGGTGAACTCTACTCCCGGATGCGACAGGGGGGATACAGTGATCTTCCATACGAGGTCGATGCTCATGCAGCAACAACATACTTCAACAACTATGATCTTGCTGCAGATGACACGCTGAACATATTCACGACATTCACCTCGGTCAAGACCGGCACTGTCTCGGACCTCATGAATAACGTCGATCAGTCGCGTGGATGGCTGATGAATCACGTGTTGGTGGACCTGATAAGCTACAAATGTGGTGATGCGAATGGCAGTGGCCAGGTGGACATTGATGATATCGTTTATTTGATTGCATACATATTCTCCGGCGGTCCGTCGCCCCAGCCGCATGTTCTAGCAGGTGATGTGGATTGCAGTGAGGATGTAGACATAGATGATGTTGTCTATATTATAGCCTATATTTTCATGGGTGGCCCTGAGCCGTGCGCGTATTGCAAGTAGCGTCACTGAGTGATCTCCTTGGACCGCCAATCATAGCGGGAGCGGCTTTTGCCGCTCCCGTTCTGCTTTGGTGTGCTGCTGTTCAATGTGCAGAATGGAACTTCACTCATATTGAAACGTTCTACGCATAATAGATGCTGGATTGAAGACGGCTGTTTGCCACATGTTACTTCTGTACTTGACGAGCACGGCTTGTCGCTGTAAACTGCGTTCTGACTTAACTGCAGGCATAGGAAAGAGACTTGATATTTGCAGCATTTATCCTGAAGGCCATGTTTCTGTCGCTCTCCGGAGTGATGGCGCCGGGACCGATAACGGCGGTCACCGTAGCGCATGGCAGCAAGTCCCCGCATGCAGGTGCCTGGATTGCAGTCGGCCACGGCATAGTCGAATTTCCCCTGATGATTCTGATATTTCTCGGTTTCGAGTATCTGCTCAAATCGAATGAGATCCGTGGAGCGATTGGTTTAGTGGGTGGCTTGTTTCTTCTATTCATTGCTTACGGGATGTTTCGCAGCGTCAAGAACGCAGATCTCGGCTCGATGTCGACATTTAGGTCGCCGGTTGCTTCCGGTGTGATACTTTCAGCAACAAGCCCGTATTTCCTGATATGGTGGGCGACAGTCGGCGCATCGTTGATAATCGCGTCAGAAGAATTCGGGCTGATCGGCTTCGTTGCGCTGGTTGCTTTTCATTGGACATGTGACCTGGTGTGGTTCTATTTCCTTTCGGCCCTCTCTTTCAGAAGCGCAAAGTTTTTCGGCGACAAATTTCAGAGAGTAGTCTTTGCTGTTTGCGGTGTATTTCTTATACTCATGGGTGGCATGTTCATAATTGACGGCGCAAAGATCATGACTTGGCTATGATCCAGATATCGCCTGCAACATTCGCTTTCAGGGGCTTGTTGAAGAAGTCTTGTGTGATACAAAATCCGTCATCGCGAGGAGCGAAGCGACGTGGCGATCTCTATGTCAATCGAGTCTATTGTGAAATGCGGAGATTGCCACGCTTCGCTCGCAATGATTTCAAAGGTTTCTCAACACGCCGGCAGGAGTGTATAACAAATGAATGATACATTCAGGTCTTATTCAATACTCAGACTCGATGACACGGAGTTCGGATTTCATAGTCTGCAGAAACTGGAGACTGCAGCTGGATGCGAATTGTCGCGGCTACCTTTTTCCATAAGGATACTCATTGAGGCTCTGCTGAGGAACTGTGATGGCAATTCGATCAGCGAAGAGAATGTGCTCGAACTGGCGAACTGGAAACCCTCTTCTCCTGTGCGCACTGAGATTGGATTCATGCCGGCACGAGTACTGCTGCAGGATTTCACTGGTGTTCCTGCTATAGTCGATCTGGCGGCGCTCAGATCTGCGATGCACCGCCTTGGAGGCGATCCAAAACGAATCAACCCGTCAATCCCGGTCGATCTTGTGATCGATCACTCTGTGCAGGTCGATAAGTACGGTTCCGATGATGCTCTTTTGTTCAATGCTGAGAGAGAGTTTGAGCGAAACAGAGAGCGTTACGAGTTTCTGCGCTGGGGGCAGGGAGCTTTCGATAACCTCAGCGTAGTGCCCCCGGCAACCGGCATCGTTCACCAGGTCAACTTAGAATACTTGGCGAAAGTAGTGCAAACGAGAGTTGTGGGTGGTCAGCGTATAATCCTGCCCGATACGCTTGTCGGCACGGATTCGCATACGACGATGATAAATGGGCTTGGAGTGCTCGCCTGGGGAGTGGGCGGCATTGAGGCTGAGGTAGTGATGCTCGGTCAGCCGATTTATATGCTTGCTCCCGATGTGATCGGATTCAAGCTGGGAGGCGCGCTGCAGGATGGGGTAACAGCTACCGATCTCGTGCTGACCGTAACCCAGATGTTGCGTGCACACGGCGTCGTCGGCAAGTTCGTCGAGTTCTATGGATCGGGCTTGAGCAGACTCACACTTGCTGATCGCGCGACGATTGCAAACATGGCTCCGGAATATGGGGCAACGGTCGGTTATTTCCCGGTCGACGCAGAGACGTTGGCGTACTTGCAAGGCACCGGCAGGGAAGAGGCATTGGTCAGCCTGGTCGAGGGATACTTCAAGGAGCAGGGGTTGTTCCGAACAGATGAGACCCCCGATCCAACATATACAGAGACACTCGAACTTGACATGAACGATGTAGAGAGCAGCGTTGCGGGTCCGAAGCGTCCGCAGGATCGTGTCGCACTCAGCGATGTCAAAAACAGCTTCCTGGAATCGCTTACTCAGCCGCAGGAGAAGCGCGGGTTTGGACTTGAAAAGAACGATCTCAATAGGGAGATTGACGTCAAAGTCGAGTCTGGCAGGTCCACGCTGCGTCATGGCTCTGTAGTTATTGCTGCGATTACGAGCTGCACGAACACTTCGAATCCGTCGGTGATGATCGGGGCGGGTTTGCTTGCGAAAAAGGCGGTGGAGAAAGGACTGAGCGTACCTCCTCACGTCAAGACCAGCTTGGCTCCCGGGTCGAAAGTGGTGGAGGCCTATCTCAGGGGATCCGGTCTGCTCCCGTATCTGGAAAAGCTCGGCTTCAATGTCGTCGGTTTCGGATGCACGACCTGCATAGGTAATAGCGGACCTCTTCCTGAGCCGGTGGCAGAGGCAGTCAGATCGGAGAAGCTTGTTGCGGCAGCAGTACTCAGTGGAAACCGAAATTTCGAGGGCCGGGTAAACCCGCTTGTCAAGGCAGCCTATCTGGCATCGCCTCCATTGGTGGTTGCCTATGCTCTGGCTGGCAGGATGGATGTCGATTTAGCGCATGAAGTATTAGGTGAAGATGATAATGGTAAGTCAATATATATGAAAGATATATGGCCGTCGCAAAAGGAGATTCGAGACACAATTGCCAAGTCTCTTAGGCCTGAGATATTTAGGGAGCAGTACGGCAGCGTGTATGATGGCAATCCGCGCTGGAATGCCGTCGAAGTCACCGGAGGAGATATATATGAGTGGGATGACCAGTCGAGCTATATTCGAGAGCCATCGTTTTTTGCCGATCTGGCTGCCGATTCAGCAGCACTTGAGGCGATCAACGATGCTCGCGTGTTAGCATTGCTTGGCGATTCGGTAACCACCGACCACATTTCTCCGGCCGGAGCGATTGCAGCCGATAGCCCGGCGGCGAGGTACCTCAATGATCGAGGAATCGAGCGGAGAGATTTCAATACATACGGTTCGCGCCGTGGCAATCATGAAGTAATGATGCGCGGTACATTCGGCAACATTCGCATCAAGAATCGGCTTCTGCCGGATTCCGAGGGGGGTGTGACAGAACATCTTCCCACCGGTGACACTATGTCGATATACGATGCAGCGATGAAGTACAAATCTAGCGGCACGCCTCTTATTGTGATTGCGGGCAAAGATTACGGTATGGGGTCATCGCGTGATTGGGCTGCGAAAGGGACCTTCCTGCTTGGTGTGAAGGCAGTCGTATTCGAAAGCATCGAACGAATTCATCGAAGCAATCTGATCGGCATGGGAGTGCTGCCGCTGCAGTTCATGGTTGGCGAGAATGCCGCTACTCTCGGACTGACCGGCCGGGAGACATATACAATCGAATGCATAGATGATAAGCTCGCTCCCGGGCAGAGTCTTGCTGTGATCGCTAAAAGCGAATTCGGAGACACTGTGACATTTGACGTGACTGTCAGAATCGACACTCATGTAGAGCTTGATTACTACAAGAACGGCGGCATCCTGCAGTTAGTATTGAGGCGAATGCTGAGGTCTTGACGTAGGGCAGCGATCCGTAGCGTAGCGGATTGATCCTGCCTGATTCTTCGTTTCGGCTTTCGAGGGCATTTGTCAGGATCTGCTCACTGATGTTCGCACCTGCTCTTCGCTCCGCTCGATCAGGCAAGGATCGCTGACCTACCATATTCAACGGAATGACATGTCGCATTTCCCGTTTCCGCTTGACTCTTTGGCGATCTTAGCTTACAATCGGGGCGGCGTTCGTGCGCTCTGCGACGATGTGTGTATGAAGCGCGTGTATGCGATCATCGGAGACGGACTTTCAAATTCCTGTCTTACGGAGGTAAGAGAATGAAAATAGATAATCTCGAAGGGATTCTCAAAGACCTTGGTCTTGAAGGGACCAATCTCGGTGCGAGCGACGGTGTCGACTGGTTCGGCAACGGCACGGAGAATGTCAGCATTTCACCGATCAACGGCCAGGTGATCGCCCGAGTCAAACAGGCAAACGCCGATGATTACGATAGACTCGTGAAAGCTGGCCTCGCTGCGTTCAAAGTGTGGCGCGAAGTTCCGGCGCCGAAACGTGGCGATATCGTACGGCAGCTCGGCGTCGCATTGCGCGAAAAGAAAGATGCACTGGGAACGCTCGTCACGATCGAAATGGGCAAGTCGATTCAGGAGGGTAAGGGCGAAGTCCAGGAGATGATCGACATCTGTGATTATGCCTGCGGCCAGTCTAGAATGCTCTACGGTGTGCAGACTCACAGCGAGAGAGCGTACCACCGCATGTATGAGCAGTGGCATCCACTCGGAATAGTTGGCATAATCAGCGCGTTCAATTTCCCTGTCGCGGTATGGTCATGGAACCTCGCAATAGCGCTCGTGTGCGGCGATGTCTGCCTCTGGAAACCGGCATCACCCGCACCGCTGACAGCAATCGCGTGCCAGAAGATATTCGAAAAAGTCCTCAAAGCGAACAAGCTCCCCGCTGGGATATCATCGCTTGTAATCGGCAAAGGCTCCGACGTCGGCGAGTTGCTGCTCAATGATTCACGCATTCCGCTAATCAGCTATACAGGCTCGACGCGCATCGGCAAGCGCATTGCAGAGGTTGTCTCGTCAAGATTCGGAAAGACGATCCTCGAGCTGGGTGGCAACAACGCACTGATCGTCACCCAGAGTGCCGATCTCGAGCTGGCAGCGAAGGCTGTATTATTTGGTGCGGTCGGAACCGCCGGTCAGCGCTGTACATCGACACGCCGTGTGATTATCGAATCATCGATTTATGACAAGTTCATGGCGCTTCTCGAGAAATACTACGGCAAGCTGACGTACGGCAATCCGATCGATCAGTCGAATCTGGTTGGGCCGATGGTCGACACCGGCGCGGTTGATACATACCTCAAAGCTATTGAGACGGTCAAGAAGCAGGGGGGCAAGATTCTCTGGGGTGGCGAGAAGCTTGACTATGAAGGTGACTGCTATGTGAAACCGGCTGTCGCGCTGGTCGAGAACAGCATGGAGATCGTGCAAGATGAGACATTTGCTCCGCTGCTTTATGTCATCAAATATGAAGGCGGTGTGATGAATGCGATCGCCCTCCAGAATGATGTTCCGCAGGGGCTGAGCTCATCAATCTTCACGAACAATCTGATTGAATCGGAGAAGTTCCTGTCATGCTTCGGTTCTGACTGTGGAATCGCGAATGTGAATGTCGGAACATCCGGCGCCGAAATCGGCCTCGCATTCGGTGGCGAGAAAGAGACCGGTGGTGGGAGAGAATCTGGAAGCGATGCCTGGAAGGGCTACATGAGACGTCAGTCCAACACGATCAACTGGTCGGGCGGAATGGAACTGGCCCAGGGCATTGAATTCGATTGATTTTTCGTGCATAATCTGAGAATACCAAGCGCAGGGCAGTAAGTCCTGCGCTTAATGTTTTGGTTTAAGTTCCGCCTGTAAAGCTCTAAGAAGAAGAACGTTGCTGTTGTCATTCTTTGCCCTTGCTTTTGGCTATGCATTAGTTAGATTATTGCGTTATGGAACCGCTCGCATACACAACACGGGGTAACGGAGTTGAATCGGTTCACTATGGTTCAATAGCCGTTACAGACAATCATGGCAGACTGCTCTACTATGCGGGTGATCCTGAATGGAATACGTTCACTCGCTCGTCTGCTAAACTGATTCAAGCGATACCGGTCTTCGAGTCGGGGGCCGTCGACAAATTCGGTTTCACAATCTCCGGTCAGGCAATCATGTGCGGATCGCACAATGGATCGCCGCGTCATGCCGCTCAGACGAAGGAGAATCTCGATAAGATAGGCATTGACGAATCGTATCTCAAGTGTGGCGTGCATCCGCCATCTGAATATAAAGTGAAAGACATCCTCCCTCGCAGCGATGAGGTGTTTTCTCCTCTCCAGCACAATTGCTCCGGCAAGCATTCGGGGCAGATCGCACTCGCGATTCAAATGGGCTGCGATCCGGCGAGGTATCTCGAATTCGATTATGATGTGCAGCAGCGCGTGTTCGAGGCGGTCTGCCAGGTTTATGAGATGAATCCCGGCGATGTGAAGATCGGAACCGATGGCTGCTCGCTTCCAAATTTCGGAATGCCTCTGAAGAATATGGCGATTGCTTTCGCGAATATCATTACCGGCAGGACGAGCGTCACAGGTCGTGAGAAAGTGTTCGAGAGGATAGTCACTGCAATTCAAGCTGATCCGTTTATGGTATCCGGCGACAAGAGGTTCGATCTTGCGCTCATGCAGGCGCTGCCGGGCAAGATTATCTGCAAAGTCGGAGGCGAAGCGGTCGAATGTGTCGGCATCGCGGAGAAAGGTTGGGGATTGGCGGCGAAGATTTCTGACGGAAATGTTCGAGCACTTTATCCGGTAGTTGTGGAGGCTTTGCGCAAGCTCGAAATTCTGCCGGATGACCGGCTGCAGCATGTTGGTGATTTCGTTCGAACGAAGTTGTACAATTATAGAGATATTCATTACGGAGATGTGGTACCGTCGTTTGAGTTGAAGAAGGGTTGACCACGCGAAGAGGATCTCGTTAATGCGACCTGTAGTGGAGAAGATCAAAGACGTTCCGTAAACACTCCCGCAGTTATCGATCTGATGATTGTGAACGCATTACTGTGGGAGAATGTCATGAACAGCGAGTTTGATTTTCCGGTAGAACCGTACCGTATAAAGGTCATCGAGCCGATTCGCCTGTTACCTCGCGATAAGAGGGAAGAGGTGATCCGGCAGGCATCGTTCAATATCTTCAACATAGCTGCCAGGGACGTTTTCATCGACTTGCTCACCGATTCCGGCACGTCAGCTATGTCCGACGATCAATGGGCTGGAATGATGAAGGGGGATGAATCGTACGCAGGCTGTAATAATTATTACCACTTTGTCGAGTCGATTCAGGATATCTTCGGATTCAAGCATGTCATGCCGGTGCATCAGGGAAGGGTGGCGGAGAACCTCCTGTTCTCGGTGACTCTGAAAGACGGCGACTTTGTCCCCAACAACACTCACTTCGATACAACTCGTGCCAACACCATGCACAAGGGGGGAAAGCCGGTCGATCTCATCATAAAAGAGGGGAAAGATCCAAGTAGTTTGCATCCATTCAAAGGCAATATGGATATCGCCGCTCTCGAAGACTTCATAATCGAGAAAGGCAAGGAAAAGATTCCTCTTATCATTATGACGATCACTAATAATACAGCCGCCGGGCAGCCGGTCTCGATGGATAACATCCGCAAAACAAGTGATATCTGTAAGAAGTACAGTATCCCGTTCTTCTTCGATGCCGCGCGTTTTGCCGAAAACTGTTGGTTTATCAAGCATAGGGAAGAGGGATATCGCGATCGTGAGCCGATAGAGATTGCCCGCGAGATGTTCTCGTATGCCGATGGCTGCGTGATGTCTGCAAAGAAAGATGGTCTTGTCAACATGGGCGGTTTCATCGCGCTCAACGATGATGAACTGGAGCAGAAAATCACGAAACTGATGATCCTGATCGAAGGATTCAGGACATACGGCGGGCTTGCCGGGCGTGATCTCGAAGCTGTGGCAAGAGGTTTGCGTGAATCTCTTGATCCTAACTATCTTGACTTTCGTACGGCGCAGGTGAAGTTTCTTGGCGATCGTCTTGTCGAGAAGGGAGTCCCGATCATTCAGCCCCCCGGAGGGCATGCGATATTTGTCGATGCGGGGGCGATGTTCCCGCATATACCTGCGTCGGATTATCCGGGGCAAACGCTCACCGTTGCGCTCTATCGTGAGGGGGGTATCAGAGGTGTCGAAATCGGTGGTCTGATGTTTGCCGAAAAAGATCCCGTGACGGGCGAGGAGATCAATCCCCCGCTCGAACTTGTGAGGCTCGCGATTCCACGAAGAGTCTATACGAATTCTCATCTTGATTATGTCGCACACGTCTGCGGCAAGATTGATTCATACAAAGAGAAGCTTCACGGATTCGAGATTGTCTACCAGACGAAATACCTGCGGCACTTCACGATGAAGTTGAAGGAGAAGAATTCGAGCTCGACTGTTGATGTGAAATCGTAGGTCAGCATCCTTGCGATGCTGACAACGCGTGGCCGCGATCTCTGATCGCGGTTCGACGAAGTCGAACGAAGCAGGTAGGCTTTTCGTCAGGAATGGATTCCTGACGACTTTGGAGAATAGGCAAAACCACTTCGTTGCGCTCTGCGCAACTCCGGGATTTTGCCCTACGAGAACCGTCAGAGAGAATGAAGTTGCCTTTCTATAGGCAAAGAAAGGAGAGTTCAGATGGATAAGTACGATACTTTGCTTCTGGACTGGGCAGATTCCTCGAAGATTGATGAAGCGGAGTGCGGAAAGGTTGTCCAGGTATTCGGTTCTTGGATTGTCACAGAGGAAGGTCTAGTGTATGGAGGATCTCCTCATGTAGAGTACTTCATCGAAGCTTCGAGGCTTTGGGAAGTCAGGCCCCGTACAAGACAGTGGGATTGGTTGCTTCACATGGACGAAAAAGCGTGGATGAGTGATGCCGACGTATATTGCTTAAACACGGCATTCTTCTTTGCGTTGGACTTCTTCAGGGCCAAACAGCCAAGAGATTTTCAAGGTGCTGATACAGTCGGTACACTGTCTCTACAAGCCATCGGTTTGCTTAACCGAAGGCCTGGTGCTGGTGGTGAGATTGGTAAGAAGCTGGATAATGCAGTCAAGAGATTGTCGAGCTACGAGCGTGACGACGATAAGGAACCACGGGAAAGATAGCCTGTGACATGGTGAATCACTGGTGCACGTGGCCGCGATCTCTGATCGCGGTTCGACGAAGTCGAACGAAGCAGGTAGGCAAAACCGCTGCGTCACATTTTATGTGACTCCGGGATTTTGCCCTACAGTTTCCAGATTCCATTTTTCAACGGAATGACACCGCCCGCGGCGGCGTAACCGGTATGAGCGTGGCCGCGATCTCTGATCGCGGTTCGACGAAGTCGAACGAAGTAGATAGATTTCCGTCAGTAAGGGATTCCTGACGGCTCTGTGGCATTGGCAAAACCACTTCGTCACGCTCCGCGTGACTGGGGATTTTTTGCCCTACACTTGCTCGTCAGGATGGTGCTTTTCCGTCAGGAAAGGATTCCTGACGGCGCAACACACGGCGCATGAGGATCCGCATCGTACGATTATTTCTTCAGCGCCTCGAACAGACCGATGCTGTTGCCATCGAGATCAGTGAATAAACCATACCATCCGTGACCCGGAATTTCGGTCTTTGCTTTGACCAAAGTTGCGCCGAGCGAGACAGCTTTCTTGAGATAGGCAGTGCAGTCATCAACCTGGAAATACATATTGATATTGTCGCCAAGCTTGATATCGTCTGACTTGCCGAGCGCACCGCCAGGTTCCTGACCGGTGTTCACGAAAAGATAATCATCTCCCATGTCGTGAGTGATCTTCCACCCGAACAGGTCAGTGTAGAATTTCTCCGCCTTGGCGGGATCTTTTGTCGAGATCTCGAAATGACAAAGAGTGCCAGCCATGATTCCTCCTATAAACATATCCTCGGTTCGTCGTCAATTCACTATGGACCTGATGTTTGTTGGAACGTCTCGATCACGGTTGCGTTCCTGATCAGGGCAAAATCGAAATACCGCACTAAATGATTCAAGATTGTTGTCTATATATAATAGATGTCCCCGGCGAGTCAATCATATTTGGGTCGAAATCGAATCGAGTAGCTCAATCTATGCCGCAACGTGAATTCGTTTGCACTTTCCCGGAACTTCGCGTTCTATATTTCAGTATCAATAGCGTGCTGTGGCTGGTGCACCGGCGCTCACATCGAAGAATTGCCTTAACCTAATAGCGTAACTCGCTGTGCAGCAACACCTCCACGCGTGTGCATATTTTGCACAATCTTCTGGCAGACGAATTGCAAACAATGAGCTACGTTGCGCCGCATTCTGAGCGTACTTGGTGTGAAACCATTGGGACATAAGGGTTGTTAAATCGATGGAAAAACCTTGACACCGGAGCTAAGTTAGTCTAACTTGTTGTCGAATCGAAAGTAGAGGAGCCACTATAAGACATTGTTAAAGGGTTAAATTGAATTGCTTTTCTTGAGGATGATGACTTTTTGTGTCTTTCGAACCCTTTGACTGTCGAGGCGGCTTAATGAGCCGGATGCCAGCAATTCCGGTTTTTTTTGTTGTCCTTTGAAATGGAAGCGTTAGTGGCGAAACGATCGTCGACAAAATCAGTCATTGCAGCTCTTTTCTGTCTTGGTATCGCGGCAACAATATCGTCCGCCGCGCCTCTATATGGACATAGCGACTACCCGGACATTTCCGTCCTGTCTCTTTCCTCCGATGACATAGTCTTCACATACCGACCCGAGCAGTCGAACTGGACTGTGGATCTCGGTAATGGCTCGAAGCTCTTCGATATTCCGAGGTGTGCCTATAACGAGAAGATTGGTGAGGCGCGCGTGCCGATCCGAGTTGTTCTCATAGGACTTCCGCCATCCGGCATGCCCGATATCTCTGTGCTGAGTTCGAGATTCGCAAGCATCGAACCAGGCGCAGTCTCTGTCAATCGCCCCCTGGAGACTTCATTCTATGACAATGCAAGATTTCAAAAGGCAAAGGCCTATGCGTCCTACCCGGTAGTTTCGTTTGGCAGGCCATATTTCATCAGGGATCAACGGGTGATCGAGCTTCATATTGATCCGGTTCAGTTAGTCGGCAGCAACACTATTTCGACCGTTGCCGAGGAGATCACTATACGCTTGACGTTCAATCAGGCACCAACCACGAACATGATGCCATCAGGTGACCAGAGATTCGAGAAAATATTCAGAGCGTCGCTTCTCAACTACGAGCAAGCCAGATCCTGGCGCGTGAGAGATGTCTCCGGCATTTCTCTATCAGGCGAATCAGAGATCAGTCCGTTTTCCCAGTCGAGCGATTGGATCAAGATCGGCGTCACACAGTCAGCGATCTACGGGATCACGCCAGCACAGCTCTCCGACCTCGGTGTCAATGTTGGCAATGTAGACCCTCGCACATTCCGCGTGTTTTGGGATGGTGGAAGGAATCTATCGAAAGACAATTCCGACCCGAGACCTCAGTACCGCGAGATTGCCATTGAGGTCACGGGTGATGAAGACGCAAGTTTCGATGGCGACGACCGCGTCATATTCTACATGCATGGCGCTGATTTTGTAGACATTGACAGTAGCGCGATCACGCCTCATGGGGTGAGAAATCCGTACACGACAGAAAACTTCGCATGGTTGACCTACGGCGGAACTTTCTCTGACGATCCGCGTCGCATGAGCGATGTCTCGGTTACGCCTCAGGCCGCAGCACCGGTGTTTCACGATCAATTCAATCAGTTCATTCGATTCGAAGAGGATAGGCTACTGGAGATCGGTTCCGAAGGCCACATCTTTGATTACTTTACATGGTATTGGCACGATGAGGGAGACTACACAATCTCAATCCAGCTCGACGATCTCATCCCGTTTCAGGTATGCTCTCTGCTTGTCAGATCAGAAGATAATCCGGATGCCGGTGGCCTTGCCATCGACATCAATGGCGTGTGGCATGTCCCTGACGCGTACCCCGGACATGACAAGAAGTTCTTTGTGAATGATGGTGCCAGCGTGCTGAAGAACGGATTGAACAACCTAGTTTTCCACCAACAGCGTTATGGATTCACTCCGCTGCTCGACAACTTTGATTTGACATATCCACGAACTCTCAAGTATTCAGCCGGCACTTCAGATTTCTATACGTACAATTCGCCGGGCACACATAGATATTCACTCGACTTCGGTTCCACCGAGACGGGCAGCGCAGTGTTGCTGCATGTAACCGACCTCGACAACCAGGCCTTTCTGACTGGAAGTGATTTTTCGGCAGGGAAGATGACGTTTGACTGGGTGTCTTCAATTCCCGGCTTCGATAGATTCGCGCTTGCCACTATATCTCAATTGAGATCGCCGTCATCCCTGAGGCGCGTGACGCCAACCGACCTGAGCAATCCGCCCACAGGTGACCTCGTCGTTATTGCGCCGGAGAGTTTTCGATCCGGAGTGACAGAGTACAAGTCATACAGAAAGCAGCAGGGCTATTCCATCGATTTTGTTCCACTCGACGACATTTACGCCAATTTCTCCGGAGGCAGGATTGATCCCGTCGCCATAAGAGATTTTCTGAAATACTGTTTCGAAAGTTCTTTCACCCCACTGGGCGGAGCACTTCTGGTTGGCGACGGGCACTATGATTTCAGAAACAACCTCGGCAGAAATGTCGGTAATTTCGTGCCACCGTATGTCGTCGATGGGGATGAGACTGTATCTGACGAGAATTTCGTTAACTTCGCTGCTAAGGGCGTTCTCGATTCGGATTCGTCGTATGGTGCGGATCGCGGAGTCGATATGATTGTGGCGCGATGGCCTGTCAGATCCAGTTCAGAGGTCTCTGCGTACGTGACAAAACTGAAGGAGTATGAAAGCAGTTCCAACTACGGCCCTTGGAGAAACGTCCTGACTCTGGTCGCAGACGATGAGTTCAAGAGCAAACACAGCAAAGTCACCGAATCTGTTCACACTCAGCAGAGTGAGATTCTTGCGAGTGAACATATTCCACCGAGTGCGGAGGTTCAGAAGATATATATGACCGATTACCCGTTCGACTCCTTCAATCAGAAGCCGAGAGCGAGAGCCAGGGTGATTCAGGCGATAAATGACGGCACAGTGATGATTAATTACATCGGACATGGAAACCCTGATCTGTGGGCTGACGAGAGGGTGTTCTATTGGAAAGAAGATCTCTTCAAACTCACGAACAGGGACAAACTAGCAGTGATCTTCAACGGGTCATGCTCAATCGGCCAGTTTGATTCCCCGCTGCGCGAGGCGATGGCCGAAGAGCTTTTTCGTTACAATGACGGCGGCGCGATTGCCACGGTTGCTGCAACAAGGCTTGTCTTTTCGGATCCTAACGCGAAGTTTGCGTACAAAGCATACGACCTGCTCCTAGGTCCTGAAGAATATACCATTTGTGAGGCGGTATATGTCGCCAAGTTGCTCAGACAGCTCCCGTCCGGCTATCCGATTGACAATGACAGGAAATTTGTTGTGTTCGGAGATCCCCTGATGAACTTCGGCGTTCCGCAGAACGAGATCGTAATAAGCTCGCTTGAACCGCAGACATTGACCGCTCTGGCATTGACATCTGTCAGTGGATATGTTGCAAATACTGACGGCTTAGTTGATGAGGGATTCAGTGGTGACGTTTACATTTCTGTTTTTGACGCAGAAAGAGAGAAGGAAAACAAGCTGACCGACGACTTCACGCTGGAATACAGACTACCCGGCCCCAGGATATTTCGGGGCAAGGGCACTGTAACCGGCGGCAGGTTTGAGATGCAGTTCGTGGTGCCTAAAGATATTTCGTACGGCGAGAGCTCGGCAGGAATTCGTGCATACGCTGTTAGTCAGACGAGTCAGGCTTCGGGTGGTTTCGATTCCATTTCGATTTCCGGATCGAACCCAGCAATAACCGACACGCTGGGCCCGCAGATAGAGGTGGAACTGGCGAACGGCAGTCCCCTTGAAGGTGGGGTTGTAAAGGTTGATCAGTTGCTGGAGATCAATCTTTTTGATAGTTCGGGGATGAACCTCTCGGGAGAAGTAGGGCATGGAATCGAGGTCACTTTCGATGATGATCCACTTAATGATATGGACTTGACGGAGAGTTTTGCGTATCATCCCGGGAGCTATCAGTCTGGGTCGGTGGAATTTCGCATGCCGGATCTGCCGCAGGGTTCTCACACTCTGAAGGTAAAGGCCTGGGATTCTGCCAACAACTCAAACTTGGAGACTTACAACATCGCTATAGGAGAGGTGGAAGCACTGGTCGTTTCGGGAGTCTCCAACTACCCGAACCCGGCGACAGACACGACTCGATTCTCATATCATTTGTCAGAGCCTGTTTCCTCTGTTCGAATCGATGTGTATTCACTTCGGGGCAGGCTGATCAAAACGCTTTCGACGCAACCGGGAAATGCCGGCTACAATCTGTCGTCGATCTGGAATATGACAGACGGCGTCGGGGATCGACTGTCAAATGGTGTCTATATTTACAAAATTACTGCCTCAGGAAGGCTCACATTTGCTTCGCAGGGGGAGAGTAACGCTTCAGAAGGCTTCGGGAAACTCGTTATCCTTAGATAGAATTCAGGAGGACTTATGCGCAGACTTTTCTTAATCACCCTTCTTGCTATGGCGGCGCTCGCAGGCGCCGGGCACGATGCGATCGCCGGAGTCTCCGATGCGGGTGTGCTGTTCCTGAGAATAGCGGCAGGTGCGCGCGCTGCGGGCATGGGCGAAGCATTTGTGGCCGTCGCTGATGATGCTACCGCTACTCACTGGAACCCGGCCGGTCTCGGCAGTTATCCGCTCACGAGTGATTTCCATCAGATCAGCATCAGAGATGACCGGATTATGCGGGAGAGGGCAGTGCAGGTGCTGAAAGGCGAGGTAGAAGAGGACTATTCCGAGACGATAGGTCAGTTTCTCTTCCGAAAGGATGGCATAGTCCGCATTGGGGAATCCGGCAAAGAAAGCTTTCTGGAATTCGATGTCGATACGGAGATTCCTGTTGTGCAGTTCATCGCATCGAATGCTAGGCTGGAAGATCGCGATCTGCTCAAGATGGGCGTTCGCGCGATCGCTTCCGAGAATACAGGCGTGACGTTTGACCGGATCGATGGTCAGCGAGCAAGGCTGCTGGGTCTCCTCGACGAGAATCAGACCAGGGAGGTCAACGGACTCTTCGAGACAATCGTTGCCGATTGGCAGAATCTGAGGATTGTTCCGGAATCGGTTACCTTCCTTGAGGAGAAGTTGAATTTTGTTTTGGAAGATGGCGTCATGTCGCCGGATGAATATTCCGAAGTCGTAGAGACTCTTGCCAAGACTTCGAAAACGTACAGGCCAGGCAAAGTCAAAGTTCCTTACGAGGTTCTAATCGCACTCTGGAAGGATTACTCGCTGCCCTGGGAGACTCAGATTCTCGATATGGCTCTGCTCAAGAACGACATCCCTTCGGACAACTATAGCCGGTATGATATCTGGGCTCTCGTGCCGGGCGGTCTGACTAAATGGAATGGAGCAGATGCCTGGAACTCTTCTTTGGCTGTCTATCCTAATAAAGCTGACTATGTCACTGATCTCATCTCAAGTTATGCTGACGAGGCTGACGAGGCACGGCTAAATGCGCTCAGGCAGCAGGTCGCGGCTCTCAATTATGGTATCACCAAGGATCGGATCGAGGACATAATCGAGAAGATTCGGTCAGCCTTTGCCGCCTCGAGTGATGCCATTCTGACAGATGTTTTCGAGACTGACTTGAATGATGTCCTGATTTGGTACGACGAGATGAATCTCGATCCTGATCTATTCACGCGATTTGTTCAGGACTATGACAATGCAATCGCTGATGATGACCTGACCTCTGCAGAACTGAGCAAACTCGAGTTCTCACTTCACAAGTCTCACTCCGGTCGGATACCGAGAGTCATCTACCTGCCGTATGCACTGCCATTCACAGCCGATCCGACATGCATCGCAGCGACCGATAAGCTGTTGTGGGTAGGGACTGATGATGGTCTCTTTCTGTTCAATGGCAGAGCGTGGCAGCGGTACACGATCGAGGATGGCCTGCCATCCACTAAGATCAACGCGCTTTCAGTATTCGATAAGAATAGACTTTGGGTGGCCACGGGAAGGGGAGTAGCCTACTACTATAGAGGAACATGGTCGTTCTATGCCTCAGAGACGGGCCTTGAAGATATCGAATTCACGAGCATCTACGGATACTCTCGTGATAAGGCATGGGCCGCTGCAGGCAACAGATTGTTCTTTTTCAACGGAGACACCTGGCGATCAGACTATCAGTACACGGCGGTGGTCAATGATTCCCTGATTCGTATGGTCCGCGAGTTTAGTGGTGTGTATGACAATGACTACATCAGACAGAAGGCTGCGGAGATCAAGACCAAGAATAATCTCGCCAGTGACTACCCCGAACCTGGCACTGAGATCGCAATACCGTTCGAGACAGCATTCCGCCACCCGATCACATCGATGGTCTATGACCACGAGCATTCGCGCCTCTGGGTCGGGACCACACATGGCCTCAAAATTTTCGGCGACGGCAGATTCAAAGTGTTTGGCTACAAAGCGTACACAGCTCAGAAGGATATGACCGTTCTCGAAGTAGCGAAGGATTATCTTATGGAGTCCGGATCGGGCAAGGCCGAGCAACTTGCAACTCTGATCAAGTCGTACAACTACATCGATGGCGACAATATCTCGGCAGGACAGACGGTATATGTGTACGCCAATCCGCTCGGAAGCTACATCAATTCGATCGGTATTTCCAGCGGTAACATTTTCGTCGGAACCAATTTCGGCACAATTCGCCACTCGGGGGAGAAATTCTCCCGTTACTATCACAATAATCTTGAGCGTGAGAAAACAGTCAGGATCTACGAGGCGGGCGGTGATATGTGGTTTGCCACCCCACAGCATGTTGTTGTCTATGCTGCCGCCAAGAAAGAGATCACCCTCATGCATGCGAACTATGCGCCCGAGTTGGCGTCGGATCTCTACTATGAGTATCTGTCGTACGTGCAGAGCCTTGGAGACGACTGGGGCACGATCGGTGTCAACGCGACATTCATGTCCTATGGCGCAATACCGCGAACACTCGAAGCAAACTCCGCAGTAGTGGATACGTTCCATGCTTTTGACGGCGCGTTGTCACTGACTTACGGTGCGAATGTGTCGCAGGGGCTGTCAGTAGGAATCTCGGCTAAGATCATCTACTCGAAATTGTCTGATCAGGGCTCGGGAGCTGAGATTGGATCGGGAACTGCTACAGCATTTGCTGTCGATGCCGGAATTCTGTACCGCACACCGATTCCGAAACTGACGCTCGGTGCGGCGCTGACGAATCTTGGCCCCAACATCGCATACATCGACGCAGCGCAATCCGACCCGCTTCCTCGCAATCTGGCGGTTGGACTTGCATACGATCTGCTCAGGAATCCATACAACAAGTTGACGCTCATCGGAGAGGTCAACAAGAGGATTACTGACCTCAACGACGGCTTTTCAGAAGAGCTCAAAGAAGCGATTCAGAATGTAGGATTTGAGTATTGGTACGGGTCGTTCATTGCGCTCAGAGCCGGATACAAGAACGATGATGTCGGGTCGATCAACTACTTCACTGTTGGCGCAGGGTTGCAGTTCAGACAGCTTCGATTCGACTTCGCCTATATCCCATCATCGGAGACTGTGCCTCTTGCAAACACGTTGAGAATATCGCTGACGGGTAGGTTGTAGTGATGGGTGAGAGCATCATGCAGGGATTGCAGATAACCAAACATCTGACGTTTATGATACTGGTGTGTCTCATAGCCATGCCTGTCCACGCGGATGTGCTGACTATCAAGAGCAAACAGGTGGATCAGTCTGAGTCATCTATTGATGAGATAGACGTCCACCAGTTCAAGAGCGGAGTTTCGAAGAACAACCTGCTCGGATTGACGCGAAAGTCGAATATGTCGTTGCCGGATGTGGCTCTCGACGCGAACGATGTTCGTACTGTCAGGATATGCGCGATCCGCGTGCAATTCCAATACGAGGATGTGGATGATCCAGCGACCACAGGGCGCGGGCATTTTGATTTTCGATCTCAGGCGCAATTCATCTCTGAAGAGGCGCACGAAATCGACATGGCTCCGCATAATACAACCTATTTCGAAACTCACCTTCGCGCGCTCAATGAGTACTGGAATGTAGTGTCGAAGGGTCGCGTCAATCTGACATACTCGGTCTTTCCGTCTCAGGACGATTCGGTCTACACACTGAACATGCCGATGGCGTCATACAGCACCTCGCCGCCTGATGAAGGACTGTTCAGGCTCTTCCATGAAGGCTTCACGCTTGCGGATGCGGATACGGAGATTGACTTCTCGGAATATGATGCATTTGTGTTGTTTCATGCGGGAGCCGATCAGCAGATGGATCTGTCATTTTCCGACACCCACACACCAAGCGATCTTTACACCGGATTTGCGGTCGTTCCGTCGCAATATCAAGTCATAGCCGACAACGGTGCGGTTACAGTGTCTGAAGTTGTCCTTATGCCGGAGGCGGTGTCGCAGGATAACCGTGTTGTAGCTCTCAATGGAGTGTTGGCTCACGAATTCGGTCACCAGCTGGGGCTTGTGGATCTGTATGACACGAGGACGTTTATGACGCAGGTTGGTGACTTTTCGCTCATGGACAATCAGGGACGGGGAACTGCTGCGGAGATTTATTTCGGTGATGCCGAATCATTCAGGTTTGTTCTCGATGTATTGCCGGTTTTTCCGGACGCATGGTCGCGGGCATATCTCGGTTTTGTTGATGTGGTCGAGGTGTCGAATATCAATGATATCGAGGTCTGGGCGGCAGAGATTCTCACTGATGAACCTCAGGTTATCAAAGTGCCCATAAGTGATTTCGAATACTATCTGATCGAGAATCGGCAGGTCGATTCAGACAGGGATGACAGCACGAATCTCAGAGTGGAAGCTGAGACGGGCGTCATTCTTGGTCCTGCTCCGGCGAGTGTCGAGGATCCCAGATATCTGACTCGCGATTACGACTTTTTCGTGCCGGGGTCTGGCATTCTGATCTGGCACATAGACGAAACCAGGGCATACTACGACTACGATTTGGACGGATTCAGCAATTTCCAGGATAATGCACTGCAGTGGTACAATTATTATCCGTGCCTTGTACCGAACAACCTTGGGCTTTGCATCGATTCGGTGCAGTGGGAAAACAGGCGATTTGTATCGCTGGTCGAGGCTGACGGCATTATCGATTTCGGCGGCAACTACCGCACCCGGTTCGGCAGCCCGTTCGATTTCTTCTTCGCAGGCAACAACAGCGCTCTGTCGCCGACTACTAACCCGTCGTCGCGCTCAAACTCCGGATCATACACGGGAATAAGAATATTCAATATATCAGAAATCGACACAATCATGACTCTTGATGTCCGTCTCGATTCGAGGCTGGACAATTTCCCCCAGTTCGTCAACTGGTCCGGCTTCCCGCCTGTGCTGGCTGACTGCGATGAAGACGGGATAGACGAGATATTTGTTTCGGGCAAGCAGTATCTTATCGCTGTCGAGGCTGACGGCAGCCCGGTAATCACTCCGCTTCCGGGCGAGGAAATCTATGATTCCAATTTCGTATTCTATGGCGACACGCTCCGGGGGGGCGGTTTCGTAATCGAAGAACTGAGGGCAATAGCATCAGTGCCGGCCGATGAAGAGATCGTTACTGCGCCGCTGGTTGCACAGCTCGATGATGACCCGGCGCTGGAGGTCTCAGTCGGAACCGATGCCGACCGTATCTATATCTGGGAAATTGCGGATGAAGATGACGACGGTGCTGCCGATCTTCAGATGGCCTTCGACGAGGCAGGTGGTGAAGTAATTGCCGGACCGATCGTTGTACCGCTGGGAGGTGAAGACATCGGTATCGGATTCGGAACAGAATCTGGATTCTATGTATACGATGTCGATGGGAACCTTCAGTCGAGTTTGAACGATGGCCCTGTAACCCACTTCGCGATCGGAATGATGGAAGCATACTACGTCACATCACGAACAGATGTCTCAACTTCAAAGCTGATGACGATGAACCATGCGACTATCTATGACTTCGGTGATGTGAACGTTGTCGGATTCACCGCCGCTGATCTGGATGGTTCTCAGGAGACCGACTTCGCTGCAATAACAGCAGACGGCAAGCTAATCATCCTGCTTAACGGTTCATCCTCAGGATTCGACATGGATGCAGTAGAGGTACAGGTTGCGGATAGTCTGGCGGGAGGAGTTGTCACTGCGGCTCTGGATCCGAGAGTGCCTCATTATCAGATACTGTTTGCGGGCAATAACAAAGTGTTCGCGTACAACTTCAATGGCACGCAGCTCGAGAATTTTCCCCAGGTGCTTGATCGTCATCACTCGACCGGGATTTTGGAGAGCACTCCGATAGTGGGCGACGTTGATAACGACGGTGCCCCTGAGATCATTGTCGGTACGGCAGCCGGCGAGCTCTTCGCCTGCAAGACTGATGGCAGACAGGCTGGAGACTTCCCGCGCTTTGGCGGGTCGTGGGGAGCACTCGGTTCAGCACTCATTGCCGGATCATCTGCGAATAACTTTGCAGGGATGCTCTTTACTGTGTCGGCGGACAACCGCATGTACGGCGCGCCTGTCAGAAGCAGACCACTCGTCGCTGAGCAGTCCTGGCTACAGGGTGGCAGAATATCGACTCTGTACAATTTCAGGCAAACTTCGAACTACGCTCCTCAGAGCGGTTCGTTGAGCGATGTGATTACTACGTTCTACAGCTATCCCAATCCCGCGAGCGAGTTCACAAATATCAGATACCGTTTGAGCGGACCGGGCAATGTGAAGATATCAATGTACGACGTCTCAGGCAGGCTTGTCTATGAGGATGATGCCCTCGGTGATAACGTGCCGGTAGACTACAGGTGGAATCTGGATGGCTATCCGTCCGGAGTTTATATCTGCAGGCTGGAAGCCAATTCAGGCGGTTCCAGTGAAGTTAGAACAAAGAAGATCGCAGTTGTCAGGTGACGACTGACGGGAGGAACAATAGATGCACAGAATCTCAATTTTGCTAATCATGATGGTTATGCTCTGTCTGGTATCAACTACCGTGTTCTCGGCGCAGGGCAACGATGAATCCGAGGAGATCGGAGATTTTCTGCAAACTGACCAGGGTGCATATCTGGAGAAGCTGGACAGGCTTACGGAAACGGATCCCGTTATGTATGCGGGATCGGGTGAGTTCAATGACTTTCCGATGTTTGACGGCGACATCTACTCGTCTGAACACCGATCGGTAGGCAAGGCTTTTCTCTATTCGATCGCCGTTCCGGGTCTGGGAGAGTATTACTCCGGATCGAAGCTGAAGGCAGGGATTTTCTTTGCTTTCGACATGCTTAGCTGGACACAGTATCTCACTAAGCACTCATCGGGGACGAAAAAAGAAGATGAGTTCGAGGATTATGCAGACAATCACTGGTCGCCTACAGAGTACACAATCTGGCTGATTGACACTCTGGGCAAGGAATCCGACGCTGATGTGGCTGGTTTCACGCATCATCTGCCTGATCAGAAAACCCAGCAGTACTATGAGATGATCGGCAAATGGGAGCAGTTCAAGCATGGCTGGGACGATTACGATCCGGTGAGAGATACGTCGTTTAACCGCGTATCGTACCTTTCAATGCGAGAGGACGCCAATAGCAAGCTCGAAAGCGCACGCACCTGGGCGATGGTGTCACTTGCGAATCACGTTCTGTCAGCGTTCGACGCTGCACTGTCGGCGAAGCGATTCAACAAGAAAAGAGATGTTTTCTCGGATGTCAATGTCAAGGCTCGGATGGCGAGGCGTGATGGTGAGCAAATCCCGGAACTTGTACTCACATACAAATTCTATTGATCTGCAGTGAGAGGATGTGAATACGTTGTTTAACAAAACTGCTTGTCTGGCTCTTCTGCTGCTGATGATATCGTCGTCCGCCTTCTGTTCGGATGGCAGCGTCTTTGTACCTCCAGACAATAATTACTTCTTTGTTTCGCAGGAACCATTCCAGCTTGCACAGGCAGGCAAAGATGAATGGGGAACGTCTTCGCAGACGGGATCGTTTTCGGATCGTCCCGCGGGACACAAATCTCCGGGCAGAGCGATTCTCTATTCACTCCTGCTGCCTGGCTTGGGTGAAGTCTATATCGGTGATTCCCGCACGAAGGCAACAATATTCTTTACCACTGAAATAGGTGTATGGTCAACAGTTCTTTTCTCGAGGCAGCTTGGTGGGTGGAAGAAAGACGATTACAGACAGTATGCCATTGCCAACGCAGGCGTTGATCCGACCGGCAAAGACGACGCATTCTGGGACATGGTTGGTTTCCACAATAGTCGGGATGACTACAACAAAGAGTCACGCGTCTATTCCAGAGACAATCCGTTCTATCCCGAGACTCCCGAATGGGATTGGCAATGGATGAGTGATGAAACCCGTGAGGCTTATCGCGATATTAAGAATGACTCTAAGTCCTATTATCGTGTTGCCAACTTCGCACTCGCCGGGGCTGCGCTCAACAGGGCGGTATCGATGTTCTTTGCATGGCGCAGTGCAAAAGGACACAACCGCTCGCTTGTCGACGAATTCTCGGGACTCAATTTCAGGGTCGTTCCGATGCCCAACGGCAGTTCTGCCGAATGCAGAATCGAATTTAGTCGAAGCTTCTGAGTTTGTGATTGGATCATATTCTTGTTGCGAGTGGGACACTGTGCACCTTAATTAGTTCAATGGTCGACTATTCATCAAAACAGTGCGTCAAGTGTCTTGCGGTGTCATTGCTGGTATTGACTAATCTTCTCGGACTGCCTGGCTGTGGCCCCAAATCCCCCTTCAATCGATCGAATGCAAGCATGGGCGATATTACCGGATATGTTTTTGTTGGGACGATTAGTGGCAGAATAGGGTCGCAGGTGCTGTCAAGGCCTGGTGCAATTGCGATGGATCCCCAGTGGAATCTGATCATTTGCGACGCCGGGAATCTCAGGCTTGTGAAAGTCAAGCCGGACGGGACATTTCTTGCTGAGATTGGCGGATTCGGTTTCTCACGTGAGAATTTCGCCGCAATCACGGACATTGCCACACCGGACCGTGTTAACTTCTATGTTCTCGACAGCTCCAATTCGAGAATTGTACGTCTCGATGACGATCTGAACTGGATATCTGCCACGAAAATCAGCACGCTTGCGGACAACGACAACGTCGGCAGGCTGCATGCGATAGCTGTAAATTCGTTCGGCGACATCTTCCTTTCCGATCCTGATAACAATCGGATCGTCAAGCTCGATCGGAAATATGAGTTGCTTCAGGAGCTCACCGGATATGGCGGCTTCTTTTTCCCGGGACGGCTGGCCATTGATGCTGATGATAATCTGTTCGTGGTTGGTCGCAATAGGAAGCAAATCGCCGCGTACGATAGCTACGATAATTTTCTGGGAGATGTTACAGCTAAACCTCTCGATGATCCTGCAGGGTTGTGGGTCGACAGACGGGGGGTCTTATATCTGGTCGACCGCAAATTGAATAGTGTCTCGATATTCGGTGGTGACGGCAAGGAGCTCTACTCATTCGGATCCACGGGCACTGGTGACTACCAGTTCCGGCGGGCAGAGAGCATATGCATCAATAACGAGGGCTGGATATTCGTCTCCGACACCGAAGGTGACAGGGTCATGGTCTTTCGTCCAAACAGGCAGTAGCCTATGCGGATCGGTGCCGGAATATTCCTCTTAGCGTGCTTGCTCAACGCGAGTTACTCGGCTGCATCTGATCTTCCGGTTAATAAAGAGACATTCTGTTTTGACAATGCGCCGACCGTTGTAAGACTCAAACACGGGAATATCATCCGCAATACTCTGGTTGTGACTGCAAATGGCCGCACTCTTTCGGACGATGAATATGATGTCGACGTGCCGACCGGTACGATTCAGTTTCTGACATCTTTGCCGATTCCAGTGAGTATAGAGATCGCTTACAGTCACCTCTGGTTTCAATTGCCCTCTTATTACTTCAAACGTAAATTGACGAACACCGAGGCACGTCCACCGTCGTATGGAGCCCCCTTGGACTTAAGTCCCGTGCATGGGCGGTCGCAAACTGAACACTCGAATAAGCTTCAGATATTTGGCAGCAAATCAATCGGTTTTAGAGCTGGAACCGGCGCTGATCTTGAGCTGAATCAGACTCTCAATGTTCAGATCGACGGATACCTGTCTGATAATCTGAAGGTGAGTGGAGTTCTATCAGATCAATCCAGCCCTGATGTCGGAGGGATTTCAACCTCACTGGGTGAGATCGACCGCGTGACTCTCAGCCTTGCATCAGACAACTTTCGCGCAGACATCGGTGATATCGTATTCGACCGTAAATTCGGCATGACATCTCGACTCACAAAAACACTGAAGGGGGGACAGGTTGCTGTGCATTCCGGGAATCTGCAGAGCGATCTGACTGTCGGTGGAATCAAATCAAAGCATGGCGCGCTGAGATCATTCGGTCGCGACGGTATCGCAGGACCGTATAAGCTGCTATCCAATGCAGGCAGATATACCGTGTCAATATTGCCCGGCACTGATCGCGTCTGGCTGGATGGACGTGCGCTTGTGCGGGGAGCCGATGCCGATTATCAAGTGGATTACCTGAGAGGCGAGTTGACGTTCTCCCCAAGGATCACTATCACGTCGCGCTCTCGCATTGAAGCGGATTTCGAGTACCTCGATGAGAACTACCGACAGGATTTCTATGCCGGATCGTTTCTCTTAGGCGACACGGCGTCATTCGCATCTGCAAGGATCGATTTCTTGCGGCAGTCCGACTCCAAAGATAATCCATCGCAGCTGGCATTGTCGCCGGGTGATATTGAATTGCTGGCTGACGCGGGTGATTCCAGCACTCTGGCCGCAAGGTCCGGTGTTGCGAAAGTCGATTCGGGACAGGGAAGCTACTTACAGGAAATAATCGAATCCGACACAGTTTACTCCTTTGTCGGATTGGGGAATGGCGATTATCAGGTAAGTTTTTCGTACTATGGCGAGGGAAAAGGTGACTACCGCTATCTGGGAGGGGGCGTCTACGAATTCATCGCCAGAGGCAAGGGTTCATATCTCCCGGTCGTATTTGTGCCGTTGCCGGAGCGCGCCGATGCCGTATCGCTGACAACACAGACAGGAAACGACGCGGTTTCGTTTCGATTCATCGGCACGGTCAGCGATCATGATCGAAACCTCGCATCGAACATTGGTGACAATGACAATACCGGATCGGATATGGGGGCGAGTCTATCAGTATCGCCTTTCGGTCGGCCGGATGCCGCTGCCGTTACGTGGGAGGCGACGGTTGAAGCGAGGCGATCTGAGAGCGAATTCTTCCTGCCGGGGAGGAAGTACGACGTGGAGCGAGATCGTGAATGGGGATTGCGGAGCGATTCTATTTTCAATGTATTGGAGCAAGTGTCCATCTCGCAGATGATTCATGCCGCAAGTTACGGGAGCCTTGCCGCGAGCTTTGGATTATACCAGGACCGCGATTTCATAGATGCCAACCGCTACGGCTACGTCGGTACATTGAGTCCGTTCAATCATCTTGCGGTGACTGTCTCTCGCTCTGATCGCAAATCGACCGACATTGTGGCTGACATGGATTCACGGTTGTATGAAGACGAAATTGCCGTCAGACTTGACGGAGGTATGATTCGCGCGTTCGGGCGTTGGAACGATGAGACCGATCTCAGACCACTCGATTCAACAGATTCCGGAAGGCGATATGATCGGTATACAACTGGCGCTGGTTTTGCAGGGGCATCATTGGATGTCGCCTATGAGAATCGCGAACTTCGACGGGAGGAGTGGCAAAAGGAATACGATTCCCGTGACGTGTCATTTGCATACACGAGCCGAGGTGGTGTTAGCGAGTCGAGTGTGATTGCAAGCATCACGCATCGTCGGGTTCATTACTTCATTCCGAATCAATACAATCAGTCGCAGCTCGCTACTTCGCTCGACTATCGACTAGGTGGATTTGGCAATCTCTTTGATCTATCGCTCAATTACCGCATCAGCAGGGAAGGAGTCGAGCGCACAAGCGAGAGTTTCATCAAGGTGGGTGAGGGGGAGGGAGAATTCAGGCATGAGGACGGCGTATATGTTCCGGATCCATTCGGTGACTACATTCGCGTGGAGGAAGTTCTTGGGACTGATGATGTTGGGATCAGCATAAGTCGTAGTCTGATTCTCTACACTCGACCGGAACACTGGAAGAGCTGTCCCGCCAGCCTCGCATTCCTGAAGAGGTTCACACTGGAAACGCACCTTCGCACCAGCGAAAATGGAGGTGAAAACGAGCGGTTCAACGCAGGTTGGATCGTGCCGTACGCGGGTGTATTTGAAGACACGCGGCGGAGCTATGGTAAGAACCTGAGGCAGACCACAAGAGTGGATTTGGGCAGGGGGATGTCGGTCTTTTCTTCATTCGAAGAGCAGCGCACCGCGAGGCCGATGCAGACACCTCAGTTGGCAGACTATGGCCTCACTCTGCTGAATCGTCTTGAATTCGACTTCAAGAAAGTGGTTCTCTATACTATCGAACATCGCTTCAAGAGACTCGATCAGAATTCGCGCTCGTATGGCGATGCCAGTTTCGTAGAGCATAGATTGGGGAATGTACTACGTTACCGGCCTGATCCTCGCTATGAGTTAGTTCTCAAACCGGCGTATCTGCGTGACATGAGCCGAAGCGATGATTTGGAGGTGACCATGTGGGAGGCTGCTGCGGAAGCGTCAAGGCAGATCGCGGGCACCGGTCGAGTGAGCGGGCGGTTTGCGTATCAGTCTGTTTCAGCCTCTCAAACTGAGCGGTTCATTCCATTTCAGTATGTCTCCGGAAGACGGCTCGGAGATAATCTCCAGTGGGGAGCGACTGTGGAATTGAGATTCAGCAGGAGTATCAGCACCAGCCTCTCGTACGATGGCGAGAAAATCCCGGAGATCGACACGCGTCACGTGTCTTCAGTATCAGTCAAGGCGAGGTTCTGATGCGAGCAATCTGCACACTCCTGATTTTGATCGGCTATTGTGCAACTGCACTGTGTGGCGATCTTGAAATCGTCATCATAGGAGATGATCGTGTGTCCGCGAGCGAGATCAGATATCTTCTGCATAATGACCTGCCGGATTCTGCTCTGATCGACAGTGTCTCTGACCTGTACTACTCGAAAGCTTACCCTGCTGCAATTGTATCGTTGGTTCACGGCGAGCGATCAGACACGCTAATCGTGACAACAGGAAATCGCTACTCAATCGGAGATGTCAGCCTGAGTGGCGATACTATGGATGTTGAAAATGTCTTCGGTGGGCGTATCTACAGAGGGGTCGCCGCGAATCGCAAGAACTTCGATGGCATCGCGAACAGCATAATTGATTATTATGGAGAAGGGGGCTATCCATTTGTCCAGGTGAGTGTCTCGGACATGTCTACTCCCGAGACCGGTGTAATCGATTTGGAACTAAATATCGTCACTGGACCTGAGACGATGTTTGACACATGCAGAATCCTGGGCGCCGATCCGGCGACTGCGAAGTACCTAAAGAGAATATCGAGCGTGAAGCCGCGCGAGAGATTCAATGCCGGCGATATTCTGGAATCGATCCGCATATTTCGTGCTCACAGATTTCTGTCGGTCGATGACAGTGCCTACCTTGATTTCAGGGATGACTACACAGTGTGCGTTCCAGTCTTCAGAGTGAGGCAGCTTCCAACGAATCTGCTTGAGGGCAGCATCGGTTACCAGCCTGCGTACGGCAATCAGTCGGCGTATGTGAGAGGATTCGCGCGGATTGAACTCGAGAATCTCTTTGGCAGAGGAAGGCGAATCTCATTCAGATACAACAAGAAGAATCCGATCTCGCACGAAGTCGCATTGGGCTATTATCAGCCCAATCTCTTCTATCAACCGTTGTCTGTTTCGACCGACCTGGAGCAACTGAAATTCGATAGTCTGTATCAGAAGCTCTCGGCGCAGTTGACGCTTGAGTATGGAAAGGGCAGGGGCGCAACGATTCGGCTATCAGGTGGGTGGGGCAAGTACACTCCGCTCGGATCGGTTTACCGAGGAGTGGTCCCTTCACGTCGCTGGTGGTGGGGGCTTGGATCGACAGCACAGAACACGCAGTCGAGGTTTTCGCAACGGGTCGATCTCGATATCGAGTACGGGATCAAGCAGCAGTTCGCTTTCGCCGGTGTCGAGCCTGCCGATACCAGAATCACAGATACGAGACTGCGCGGAAGCTATGTTCTTAGCATGCCGCTTCTTCACCGGCTTCAGCAGAAGATCGGAATATCCGGTGCGGGGATTGTAACCGATGAGGATTTGATTCCACCGTCGGATCTGTTAAGACTCGGAGGAGCCAGAAATCTTCGCGGATATCGTGAAGATCAGTTTCTCTGTTCTCGTTACGCACTATTTACGTTACAGCCCGAGTTGACGCTTGCGAAGAATGCACGATTTCACATCTTTGGAGATGGTGCGTGGTTCAGACAGTCATCGCCTGAATCGTTTTCACGATTCGGGGTCGGGGGAGGGTTTGAATTCGGGCTCTCCAATGGAAAACTACTGATGGACGTTGCCTGGGGCAAGAATGACAGCTTGGGCGACGGCAAGCTATACGCTACTCTGGAGAGTCGTTTCTGATGAGAACGATTTATCATATGCTGTTGATCGGCAGACCCGTCAACGAACTGATAATCTTCTGCTCTGTCGTGACTGCCGGATTTCTCCTGAGTGACGTGCCTCCTTTCAGCACTATTGCCATCGCTGCCCTGGGTGCTGCACTGGTCGGAGGATTCGGAAATGCCATAAACGATGCCGTAGATCACGTTTCCGATGCCGTCAACAAACCTGAGCGGCCGATTCCATCCGGTAGTCTGACTGTGGTACAGGGGTATTTCGCTGCCGGACTGCATCTGATCACGGGACTCGTGCTGGCGGGTCTGGTCAACGTTCCCTGTTTCAAGATCGCAGCGCTCGCAGCTCTGATGCTTCTTGGATATGCATTCATCGCGAAAAGAATTCCTTTTGTAGCGAATACCTGGATCGCATACGTCTCGGCTCTGAGTTTCATTTATGCCATGGCCATTGTCGATGACTGGCAGTGGTCACAGATAGGGCTCGCGTCGGCTGGATCGGTGTTTGTCTTCCTCTTCCACCTCGCGAGAGAAATCGTCAAAGACATCGAAGATATCTCCGGAGATACTGCCGCTGGAATCAGGACATTCCCCGCTCTCGTGGGGATCAGATTCGCCAAAGCAGTTGTTCTTGTCGTGTTTGCACTGCTCATAGCAGCAATGATCCTTGCGTACCTATGGCTGGCGCTGTTCCCGTATTTTCTCGTAGGTGCACTTGCTCTGATCGCAATTCCGCTTGTCTGGACATCATGGCTGCTTGTTAAGTCATCCGACAAATCCGGGTTTTACCGTGTGCAAACATACCTCAAAATCCTCATGCCGCTCGGGCTGCTGGTTCTTCTGATAGGACGGTTTACAAATTGATCTTGACACTCAGCACTAGCATCCTTAAATATGCCGACACTATGAAATTGACTCCCACGGTTATAGCCATTGTTCTCGTTACCATCATGCTGCCCGTTGTCGCGCTCGCCGACGATGGTGTCGAGTTTGACGTGAGCGCTGCGCCAGTGGAGTTGACTCTTCGGGATACTCTCATTCTCGAACTTGCAGTTACTATCACCGGTGATGATAGCAGGTTCGATATCGCTGAGCCTCCGGCACCGAAGATAGAAAATTTCGAGCTGATCTCCACTGGAAGCTCAAGCAAACGGATCGTCTCCTTGGAAGCACCCGCATTCAAGCGGATCACACGGCATCTCTTCTTGCCGCTTGCAGCGGGGCCAACGATCATCCCGGCGCTTTCCCTCGACTATGTTGAGGTCCAGACTGGCAGAGTTGTAAGATTGAAGTCGTCTGAGATCAGGGTTTCGGTTCTCCCGGACTCGGGTGGATCGGGCAGAATCGCAGGTCTGTTTCTACTGGCTGCAATTGTCCTGGTCATTACGATCACATCGATATACGTCTACAAGCGGACTCAGGAGAAACGGAAGCAGGTTGGGTCTAATACCGAATCGAGAGAGCCGGAGGCTAAACTGTCGGAAGCTCTTGACAAGGTGGGCATTCAACTCGCTCACGGAAAAACTGCAGATGCGCAACGAAACCTGATAGAGTCAGTCAAGATCTACCTTGCAGGTCGCTATGGCCTTCTTGCGACAGGATTGAGCGGCAAAGAGGCAGCTAAAGAACTGCATGAAGCTGGTGTACCTACTGCGGTGATACTCATATGGATACAGCTATTCGACTGGAGTGCGAGCCTCAAGTTTAGCGGACTCTCCAGAAGTGAATCCGATCTGGCTGCTGTGGTTTCAGAACTGCGACAGATCGTGGAACAATCACCCACCTAATCGCGTACGAATTGTTAATATGACAGCATTGATGGAGGAATAATGGATCAGGATATTCAAGAAATCCAGAAGAAGGTCGAGGAGGAGTCGTCATTTGTAGAGAAACTGACGGCTGAGATAAAGAAAGTGATTGTTGGCCAGGACTATCTTGTCGAGCGTCTGCTGGTTGGTATACTGGCGGACGGTCATGTTTTGCTCGAAGGAGTGCCGGGGTTGGCTAAGACACTATCGATCAAAACCCTGTCGGACGCAATTCAAACCAAGTTCCAGCGGATTCAGTTCACACCCGACCTACTTCCGGCGGATCTTATCGGCACGCTGGTCTACTCGCCTCAGGAAGGCAAGTTCTACCCGAGGAAGGGCCCTCTGTTTGCAAACATCATTCTCGCCGATGAGATAAACCGCGCTCCCGCCAAAGTGCAGAGCGCTTTGCTCGAGGCCATGCAGGAGCGTCAGGTCACGATTGGCGACACCACGTATCCGCTTGAAGCCCCGTTTATGGTTCTAGCGACGCAGAACCCGATTGAGCAGGAGGGAACCTATCCGCTACCCGAAGCGCAGATCGATCGTTTTATGCTGAAACTGAAGATCACTTATCCTGATAGGGATGGTGAACTCGAGATCATGAACCGAATGACGGTTAGAGACAAGCCGTTTGCCTCCCCGGTAGTATCCCCGGCCGACATTCTGAACGCTCGCAAGGTTGTCAGCGAGATTTATGTCGACGAGAAAGTGAAAGAATACATTGTCAATATCGTGATGGCTACCCGCGAACCGGAGAAGTTTGGATTGGATATCGGCGAGTTGATTGAATACGGCGCATCACCTCGCGCTACGATTTACCTGAACCTGGCCTCCAGAGCACATGCGTTTCTCAAGAGGCGTGGGTATATCACTCCTGAAGATGTGAAGGCAATCGGAATGGATGTCCTGCGCCACAGGATAATCTTGACCTATGAGGCGGAAGCTGAAGAACTGACGACGGAGGATATCGTTCAGAAGGTATTCGACACTGTAGAGGTTCCGTAAGAAGTGGCTATTGACACAGGAGAAATCCTCAAGAAGGTCCGTCGTATAGAAATCCGAACACGGCGGATTGTGAACGACCTGATATCCGGTGAATACCATTCCAGTTTCAAAGGTCAGGGGATGGAATTCGACGAAGTGCGGGAATACATGCCGGGTGATGACGTTCGCAGGATAGACTGGAATGTTACTGCGCGGTACGGAACGCCGTTCATAAAGAAATTTGCCGAAGAGCGCGAACTGACTGTCATCATCCTCATGGATGTTTCCGGTTCCAAGCGATTCGGAACGGTTGACTACTATAAGTCTGAATTAGCTGCCGAGCTGACAGCACTCCTCGCATTTGCTGCGATCAAGAACAATGACAAAGTCGGGATGATCTCATTTTCAGATCGAATCGAGAAATTCATTCCGCCCAAGAAAGGTCGAAGGAATGTCCTGAGGTTGATCCGCGAGGTACTCTATTCTGAGCCACAGAGTCGCGGGACGGATATCGGCGCTGCGCTGGAGTATTTCAACCGCGTGATCAAACGAAGAGCGGTTCTCTTCGTCATTTCAGATTTCATCGGTGACGACTTCCGCAAGCCGCTGATGATCGCGAGTCGGAAACACGATGCCATCGCTATCAATATCACCGACCCGCGCGAACTGAGAATGCCGGAATCAGGTCTGATGTTTCTTGAGGATGCAGAGACCGGCAAGAGGATGTGGGTAGACACATCGAGTTCCGCTACGCGAGGAGCCTTTGCGGAAGATGCTCGTATCAGGCAGGAGAGTGTGGCCGCGTTGTTCCGCCAACATAAGATCGATTATGTATCGCTATCAACTGAAGGCAGTTACATCGAAGCGTTAACAAGATTCTTTAAGCTTAGAGAATTGAAACGACACCATTGATGCGAGACATGAGTATCATGAAAATCAATATCTCGAATCTGTCGATGATCGCAATCTTGCTTGCGCTGTTTGGAATCGGAGCCGTCGCATTCGGCCAGCAGGGCGCTGTCACGGTGGAGTCTGCCATAGACCGACAGCAGGCATACATGGGCGACCGTCTCAGGTACACGCTAACGCTGACAACTGATTCCAATGTGGTCGTGGATTCGATTCCTATCGGAGAGAGTCTCGGCAAGTTTGAGATTAAGAAGAGAAGTTCCAGTTTATCGTCCGGAAAGCTCGGCAAGCTGACTCACAATATCGAGTTTGTTATTGCAGCATATGAAACAGGCCAACTCTGGATCCCGCGATTAACACTGCGATTCATTGCGACCGACGGCAGCATCACTGAAGCAGCGACTGATTCTCTTTCGGTCGTGATACTGAGTCTGGCATCCACTGATTCGCTCGCAGATATCAAAGGCTTGAAGCCGCCCATATACTTCGGAGGCCGATTCCCCTGGATTTACGTTGCGATCGCGTTGATCGTGCTGGCGGGTGTTCTGATTTGGCTCTGGAAGAGCCGCAGGAAAGCTCCGGACGCAGTAGCTGAGGTGAATTCTGTCGACAGACGGCCGCCATGGGTGATTGCGGAAGAGGAGTTGAAGAAGCTGAGAGAGTCCGATCTGCTGAGAGATGAGGAGTACAAGCTGTTCTATCTTCGGTTGACGGAGATATTGAAAACATACCTTGAACCTCGTTATGGCATTGACGCACTCGACCGGACAACAACCGAATTGAGAAATGAACTGAAGGCTATCGGTCTCGATCAGGCCGATTTCGATCTGCTGTTCGAGTTGTTTGTCAGCGCTGATCTTGTCAAATTCGCCAAGCTCCTGCCGTCGACGCATGAAGCTGAATCTGATTTCCAGAGAGGCTGGCGGTTTGTTCAGGATACCAGTAAGCGCCGATCTGAAGAGGTGGATGTGAAATGAGCTACGGTTTCGCGACACCGATCGCATTTGCTCTTCTGGCGATAATTCCGCTGCTGATCTTCTGGTTGGTCAGATACAGCCGCAGGCGAACATCCAGCATCCTCTTTCCCGACTTCAGACTGATCACGAAAACGAGTCCTGCCGGACGAATTTGGGCTGAATTCGTTTCACCCGGATTGCGCATCCTTGCGCTCGTGCTGTTGATTGTTGCGCTCGCCAGACCTCAGGAAAGCAGTGTCAATGTGGAGTCTGAAACGGAGGGTATCGACATCATCCTGACGCTCGATATCTCCGGGAGCATGAAGGCGGAGGATTTCAAGCCGCAGAATCGGCTCTATGTGGCTAAGCAAGTGATCAAAGAGTTCATTGCAGGCCGCACTTCCGACAGAATAGGACTTGTTGTCTTTGCGAAGGAGAGTTTCACCCAATGCCCCCTGACTCTCGATTACAACATCCTGCTTAAGTTTCTGGATGAAGTAACCTTCGGAATGGTGGAGGATGGGACCGCCATCGGGATGGCGATAGCGAACAGCTGCAACAGACTGAGAAACTCGCCCGCTAAGAACAAAGTGATCGTGCTGTTGACCGACGGCGTGAACAACGCCGGCGAGATAAATCCGGTTACTGCCGCTGAAATCGCCAAGACGCTCGGAATAAGAATATATGCTGTCGGAGCCGGCAAGCCGGGTCCTGCACCGTACCCAGTCGATGACCCGATTTTCGGCAGGCGATATGTCAATATCGAGAACGAAATTGATGAAGCATCTCTGCGTCAGATAGCGGATCTTACCGGCGGAAAGTACTACCGAGCCATGGATGAGAAAGGTCTGAAGCAGATTTACGACGAAATCTCATCGTTAGAAAGAACAAAGATCAAGACTAAACAGTATGTGCAATATCGAGAGTTGTATCTGTATTTTCTTGTCGCTGGATTAGGATTGATCCTGGTAGAAGTGGTTCTTTCGCAGACTCGATTCCGGAAGATACCGTAAGTGAAACAGGTGCCAGGATGCATCGTACAATACGTTAGCAAAGGTCGATAATGAAGTTTGCGAATGCTGACATTCTGTTTGCTCTGTTTGCGATACCGCTGCTGGTAATCTTTTTCTTCTGGGCAAAATATGCTCGTCAGCGAGCGAGAGACAGCTTTGCTCTGCCCTCCAAACTCAGCAGCCTTGCCGAGGACTATTCTCGTACAGGGCGTGTTACGAAGCATATATTCTTGCTGCTGGCACTGATATTTCTGGTGCTGGCTGCTGCGCGACCGCAGTGGGGCACTCACGCTGTCATGCTCAAGCGACAGGGCCTCGATATCATGATTATCCTCGATACATCCAAATCGATGGACGCCGAAGATATGAAACCGAGTCGTCTTGAGAAAGCGAAGCAGGAGATACGCGGCATTGTCGAGCGTTTGTCCGGTGATCGAGTCGGACTCGTGCTGTTTGCAGGTGCAAGCTTCGTTCACTGTCCTCTTACGCTGGACTATTCGGCATTCAATATTTTCATGGATGTCGTCGACAGCGATATTATCGAGACACAGGGGACAGCTATCGGTGATGCGGTCAAGACAGCAATCACCGCATTTGATCAATCTGAGCGGAAGTACAAGGTGATCATATTGATCACCGACGGTGAGGATCATGACACCAAGCCAATTGAAGCAGCCGAGAAAGCACATGAAGAGGGAATACGAATTTTCACCATAGGCATCGGGTCAGTGCGAGGCGAACCGATTCCGATCAAGAATCGGCGTGGGGATGTAGTCGGTTACAAGAAGAATGAAGATGGTTCGATCGTGATGTCGCAGTTGGATGAGCAAGCTCTACAGCGGATGGCAGATGTCACCGATGGACAATACTATCAAGCCACGGCCGGAGAAATTGAGCTCGATCGCATCTATGACGAAATTCTCGGCATGGAGAAGAAAGAGCTGGAAGGCTCGTTGATGACGCAGTACGAGGACAGGTTTCAATATCCCTTGGTTGCAGGAATAATCTTGCTTATACTGGAATTTCTGATCACCGACAAGAAGCTGGTGATTAGAGGACGGAAGAACTCATGAGAATTTGTTTGATAATTTTGGCGGTACTCATGCTGGCGACTGCCACTGCAAAGGCGGAGGAGTCGTTCAAGAAGTTGAACGATAAGGGTGGCAAGGCCTATGAGAAGGGCGATTATGCTGATGCACTGAAGCTGCTGGAAGAAGCCAGGAATGAGAATCCCGAGGACCCCGTCGTAAATTTCAATCTCGGAAGCGCATATCATCAGCAGGGTGATTATGACAGTGCCACTGCGACTTATAAGAACGTCATGGTCTCCAAGGACAGTACACTGCAGTCATACGCCAATTACAATGTCGGAAACACTGAATTCCGCAAGGGTGATTATGGCAAGGCTGTGGATGCATACAAGAAGAGTCTGGACTTGAACCCTGACGATCTTGATGCCAAGTACAACCTCGAACTTGCTCTCAGAAAGCTTGAAGAACAGCAGCAGCAACAGGATCAACAGCAGGATCAGGAGCAACAGAAGGACGAACAGCAAGACCAGCAGCAGAAACAGGATCAACAGGATAAGCAGCAACAGCAGGACAAGCAGGATCAGCAACAGGATCAAGATCAGCAAGACCAGCAGCAGAAACAGGATCAACAGGATAAGCAGCAACAGCAGGACAAGCAGCAGTCAGCGGCTGATGATAGCGATGAAGATCAACAACAAGAGCAATCGTCAGTGCAAGAGATGGAGATGAGCGAGGAGGATGCCGAGCGCCTCTTGAATGCCGTAATGGGCAATGACAGGGAAGTGCTCAAGAAGCTCGTCAAAGAGAAAGCGCCATCAGGCGGTTACAGCGGAAAGGACTGGTAAGAGTTGTTTCGGTGGGTCGCAACAATACTCCTGGCAATTACGCTGCCGGTCAGCCTCAGCGCTGACGATCTGACGTTCACCGCTGGAGTCGATCGCACGCAGGTCGCTGTCGGTGAGCAGATATCACTCGAACTGACCGTCGCAGGTTCTGTACAGGATCTTCCGGAGCCATCGACACCGCAGATAGCCGGATTCCAGGTCTTCGGTGCGGGACGTTCTCAGCAATTCTCATTCACAAATGGTGTGGTCTCTTCCTCAGTGACACACCGCTTTGTTCTCACGCCTCAGGCCGAAGGTTCACTGATTATCCCACGCCAATCGCTGTCTTACAAGGGGAAGACGTACGTCACGTCTCCAATCCAGATCACTGTGACCAAAGGTGCAGCAAGGGCGCCTCAGCAGTCGCAGCGAAGAGGGCAGCAGAGTGAGCAGACGAGCAACGGTCAATCAAGTGAGGACGACTTTTTCATCGAGACAGTAGTCAGCAAAGACACAATATACGTCAATGAACAACTAACTCTCACATTCAGGTTCTATCAGGGGAAGCGCCTCTATTCGGAACCCGAATACAAGCCTCCTTCAGCGACCGGCTTCTGGGTTGAGGATCTGCCGCCTCAGAAGAACTATTACAAGAACCTGCACGGCAGAGATTACTATGTAGCCGAAGTGAAGAGAGCGCTATTTCCGACTTCTCCGGGCGAAAAGACCATAGGATCGGCCTCTTTGGAAATCAAGGGCAATGATGTGATGTCTCTCTTTGACAGAGATCCTTTCGGCTTCTTCGAAAGAAGGCGATCATCCGTCAAGCCGGTCAGCCTTGGAACAGATCCGATCAACGTGGTGGTGCTCCCGCTACCGACAGAAGGCAAGCCGGTCGATTTCTCCGGCAGTGTCGGCAATTTCAAGATGTCAACCAGCATAGACAGGACCGAAGTAGAGGTCAATCAGCCGGTGACCGTCAGCATCAAACTGTCGGGTAGAGGCAATATCAAGACGCTGGCAGAACCGCAGATTCCGGATCTACCCGATTTCCGCGTATTCAATTCCGGCAAGGCAGAAGATGTCTCCAAGGCAGGGTATGTCGTTGGTGGCTCGAAGACATTCGAAACTACTTTTGTACCCAAGAAGCCGGGTACGTTCACCATTCCCGCAGTAGTTACGAATTACTTCGATCCGGAGAGTGGAGAATATAAGAAGCTGGTCGGACGGGACTACGAAATCAAAGTAGCTGGTGTTTCAAACGAAGAGATCGCGTCACGGTCGGGAGTCCTCCCTGGACGGCTCGCTCTTGTCGCGACGGACATAAGATTCATAATAACCAATCAGTCTGGCAGCGATTCATTCGGTGGCCTCTATGTTACGAATCCGATCTTCATTTTCATAGCTTGTCTGCCACTGATTGCGCTCGGCGTTGTGTTTGCGGTTAGACGCCACAAGGACAAGCTCGCCGGTGATGTCGGTTATCGACGACTGCGCCACGCTGTCAAGACAGCTCAGAAGCATTTGGCAGTGGCTGGCAGCCATCTAGACAAGAACGAGGCTGACCAGTTCTATACCGAAGTGAGCAGGGCGCTGTACGACTACATTGGCGACAAGTTCAATCTTTCGGCTCACGGATTGACCGAGAAGCAGATGAAGACACTGTTCAGCGAAAAGAAAGCAACCGAAGAAACTCAGTCGACTTTCTTTGGGATTGTCTCGACGTGCGATGAGGGAAGGTTCACGCCATCGAGCCACGAACCGGATGTCATGCGTGGCCTGTTGCAGCGGGCTCAGGAGTGGATCGTGAATTTCGAGCAGAACATAAAATGAAAACAATCTATCTAATCATGATTTTCGCGATTCTGTTGACAGCTATTGGCACAGCGAAAGCATCCGATGCGCTCGAATACGATTTCAATCAGGCGAACGAGGCGTATCAGAAGGGGGATTACGAGGAGGCAATCGACAACTACCTGAAGCTGGTTGCGGCTGGAATCGATAACAGCACCCTTCAATACAACCTCGGAAATGCCTATTTCAAGACAGACCAGCTGGGAATGGCAATAGCCTGCTATCACCGCGCGCTCAAGCTCGATCCGCGCAATGATGACATTCTCGCGAATCTTGAATTCGCCCGTCAGAATATGATCGATAAGGTCGATCCCACTGCCACGAGCCCGATCTGGAATTGGTACAGGTCGATTGTGCTCTACTATACTGCCAACGAATGGACTGTGCTGACATCGATCTTCCTGCTTCTCAGCGCTCTCATTCTGATCTACATGATCTGGACGAGGGAGCGCGGGATGATCGTCAAGGGCATCCTTTCTCTGCTGCTCGTACTGTTTATGATCTCTGGCATCTGCGGCGGCGTAAACATCAACCTCAACTACCTGAAATCGCGCGGGGCGATAGTCGTTCCAGAGGTCTCGATCAAAGCTGGACCGGGCGGGAGTTTCGATGAACAGTTCATCGCACACGAGGGATTGACGTTCGACATCCTCAAGCAGGAAAGTGGTTGGTATTTAGGCGTTTTCGACAATCGCTTAAAGGGTTGGATTAGGGTCGCGGACGCAACCAGGATCTGATCTCTTTCGCATTCATGCATTGATCCAGTCTCCATTTAATTGATTGACTTGAAGTTGGGGCGGGATTATCTTTCAATGCTCTAATGCATCAGGAGGAGGATGGGTCAGATCTTGAAATACAAGCGGGCATGGGGAATTGCTGTCGCAGCAATCCTCCTCTACCTGTCCTTTCATGACCTCGATCGCGAGAAAATATCGGACATCCTGTCCAGAGCCGACTACTGGATGCTGATTCCGGCTGCCATTGCTGCCTTCGCAGTGAACTTGTTCAAGGCGCTCCGATGGCGGGTTATCATGGATCCGGTCAAGAGCATCTCGGTGCGGCAGATCTTGTCGATATTCTCCGTCAGCCAGATGGTGAATGTCTCCCTTCCGGCGCTGACCGGTCAGGCCGCGCGGGTGCTTCTGGTGTCGAAACGTGCCGGACTTCCTAAGACGTACTGCGCAACGACGGTCGTCCTTGAAGTGCTCTTTGACGGCATCTCGCTGGTGATTCTGATGCTCGCCTGCTCGACTGTGATCGTGTTTCCGGGCTGGCTCTCCAGATCGGGACTGCTGGCGGGGATTACGCTCGTGGTTCTCTTGATATTGCTTTTGCTCGTCGTCCACAACCGGCGCAAACTCCGCATATTCGGACGGAGGCGTCTCAAAGTCCGCTATCCGAGGTTCTTCGAGAAAATTCGTCATGTGGCGGGGTCATTCGCAGATGCGCTCGATATGCTCAAGAGCACGCGGCATACTCTGCTGACTGCACTCTTCTCGGTTGGACTCTGGGCTGCTCATGCGTTCGTGATAATCTTTCTGTTCAAGGCGCTCGGTCTCACGGTGCCGATCTGGGGCGCGATTGTGATACTCGCGGTCAATTCGGTGTTGTTGATGTTTCCGATTACACCCGGCAATCTCGGCACATTCCAGTGGGCATGCGTCGCGGGCATGGCGCTGTTTCATGTCGGCAAATCCGAGGCTGTCAGCTTTTCGATAGTCCTGCAAGTGATGGATCTCGTGCCGGTATTCCTGGCGGGTTTGTTCTTTCTCTATCTCGATCATATGCGCTACTCCGAAATCAGGGACGAGGCGATCAAGGAATCGGAAGATGGCCACGACGGCGTCGAGAAAGAGGAAGTTGTTGTAGAAGGGGAGTAGGATTGCGGTGTAGGGCAGAATCCCGGAGCGTAGAGGAGTGGTTCTGCCAATGTCCGTGGGCGGCAGATGTCCAGAGGCTGTCCCACAAGTCACTTATTGTCGATTCATATTGCCATTTGTGGTGTGGAGATATTGTCAAGAGTTGTGGATGATTGTTTTGATAGTATCCTCAAGTTCTCCAGTTATGCGGCTTCCTTTATTTCTCCATCAACGAACTTAACACCTTCAATGACTTTGGTAATGAGTTTATGGGCATTGATTCGTCGCCAGTGTTTTTCAGCCTGTCGTGCGAGCTTAA
>JAHJOQ010000060.1 GCA_018820315.1 Candidatus Zixiibacteriota bacterium
GCACCGTCATCAATCATCACCTGTACACTTGCTCTTAGCGCGCGTTGTAACGAACATTGATCTGGTGCTAGAGACACAGACTTCAGGTTAGGAATGAAATTCCCCATGGTCTGGGCGATCTGTTTCGAGACGCGCTCTCGTACAGGACGTTGGAGCTCATCAAGTTCTCGAATTGACTTCTTATAACTTTCGCTTTTCTCAATGGAGGCGAGTTCAGCCTCAAGTAGCTCGTTTACAACTGCATGTGCCATCTCCGAAGTTCGCGTTGCTGGTATATATTGGACGAGTATCTTGCTGCCTATAAATTCCGCGATCTGAGGAGCTTTAGTCTTAAGGTACTTCTTCGCCTTTCCCTGTATCATTACGTCGAACACTGCGTCCTCTTGGCCCAGATCAAGTTTGACCTTCAGGTCTGTTTGGAGATTGCTCTCGACTCTTGTTCTGAAGTCTTGAAAGTCCGCCTTCGTCAACTTAAACGTAAAATAGAGCGATGTACCAGAGTCTGGTTTTGATGCCTGTAAGGAAACGGGGAAATCTCGGATCCAGTCATAGTCAAACCTTTCCATTTCACGATAGCGTAACCGCATCCGACTCCTCCGAGTTGTGGCTACCGCTCGTCCGCGCGAAAGCAACTTCAGTCCAAGTCCCAAAGCGCGAAGGATGTTCGATTTCCCTTCGTTATTCGGTCCTACCAGAACCGTGTACTCAGAAAGGGGAAGATTATAGGCAGTAGTGATAGAGCGATAGTTCTGTGCGCTGAATTCCTTGAGTCTCATGGCGTATCCTCAATCCTGCGGCTTAGGACCTAAACGTTCTTACTACTCACCTTTGTCAACTCAATCGCCAGAAGAACCCTTCGTCTCCACCGGATGGACAGAGGTCATGATTTGCGCTGTAGCTCGGCTACCGGTTCTGCCATTCCGGTTTGCGCCGCTCAAGGAATGATTGAATCCCTTCGTTGGCGTCATGCGTGGCCATTAATTCATCGAGGTAAAGCCGCTCCTGTTTCTGGAGTCCATCTTTAATGACGCAATTAAACTCCATTCGCGCAGCTCTAACGGCGTATCTTAATGATGAGGCGCTCTTGGGAAGGATATGTTTCTCAACCCATGCGTCAACGCCCGCCAGCATCGAATCATGATCATCGAATACTTCTGTGGCGAGCCCAATTGCCACCGCTTCCTCCGCCGATATGATCTTGCCGGACAGCAGAAGTTCATCCGCTCTTGCCTGACCTACCTTCATCGGTAGTATCAACGAGGCGGGTGGTGCGAAAACACCGAGATTGATCTCCGGTTGCCCCAGCTTTGCAGATCTGTCCACGAACAGGAAATTACACATCAACGCCAATTCCATTCCACCGCCCAGACATTGGCCGGACACTAACGCTGCCGTTGGAACAGCCAGGTCTGCAAGAGCATAGAACAACGCGTGAAACTCCTTCAACATCTGAGGAGCTTTGTCGTATGTATGTTCTGCGACGCTTGCGCCGAAGCAGAAATGATCCCCCGCGCCGGTGAACTGCAGAAACTTCACGCTACCCTGCTGGCTTACATCGCCCAGTGCCTTCTGCAGATCAGCCATCATCTCGGAATCTAAGACATTCGCTTTGGGTGCGTTCAACGTCAGTCTAACGACCTGGTTGTCGTGCAAGGATTGAGTTAGAATTCTGTCAGACATAATATCTACCTCGGTAATATGGCGTCAAGGAGTTCCTCATCCCACGGATGTCCCTCGGAGAGCATCTTACGAAGCTTAATGAAATCGACTTCCCGGTTACCTTTGGGTCCTTCATTGAATGCTCTGAACCCGGCTTTCGCCTCAGTCATCATGTTCAATCCAAGCCAGTCGCGGTTTGATTGCTGATTTCTGTCCCAGTGTTCCAGTTTCTTCTTTCTCAAACTATTGAGTGTTTTGTTAATGCAGTCCGGCATCAAATACATCATCTTCGTACAGAGAGAATCTACCAACTTGTCCAGAGGTGACAGGTCGATTGTTCCGCCTTTCAGAGTTTCCTTACCCGCTTTCATCTCATCGCCCGATTTTGTTCTGCCATACACGATTTCCCCGGAGTCATCGAGCCATTGATCGGTAATAACCAGCGGATTCCGTACGAATTTGTCATCCACCTTGAGTACCGGGACCGCCTTTGTAATCAGCCCATAATTCTGCGCTTCGTAGGCGGTCCACATCTCGCATAGTGTGCAGCTCTGCATGGCGCGTTCGATCCCAACAAAGAGGTGCAGGAAATCAGTACTGCCGCCTTCCGGAGCACTCCCGTGCCTTGGGCCCGCCTGGCCGAAAACAGCCAAATCACTGGCGATAGTGAAATCGCAAGCCATTCCGATTTCTTGTCCGCCGGCGACTCGCATCCCGTTAACACGGCAGATAACGGGTTTGTCACACATGAGAATTGACGTTATCATGTCATTGAAAAGCCGCATATATTGCTTGTATTCCAACGGCCTGCCTGAATAGTACTCAGCATACTCCTTGGTGTTGCCTCCTGTACAGAATGCCTTATCTCCCACCGCGGTAAAAACAACAGCAACGACTGAACGGTCATTCGAGGCCTTACGAAATGCCAATATGACTTCCTTGACTGCGGCGGTCGTATATGAGTTGTATTGCTTGGGATTGTTTAGTGATATCCAGGCGTTATTCAATCCATCGACCGGATCGCCATTTAGATCCAGACATGGCCGCAACTCGTAGATTATCTCTTTGAATTCTACGTCGACCAAATCGTGACTAACGATATTCATACCCATTCTCTACTCTCCTATTCTGACAGATATTGTCATTCTGCAATTCCTGACCTCTCAGAATATGTTACCCAAGCAAATAGGCACTCTAAAAGTCAGGAATTAGGACCGATCGTTTCAAGAGTTTATGTTCTAACGTCTGTTGAAATATGTCGTTAATCTGTGACAATCCGAAAGTGTCAGTAAACGGTTTAAGTTTCAGCTTACCTTCAGTTGTTAGATTTATGACATCGGTATAGAGCTCAGGCTTGCATCCCCAGGTACCGATAAGTTTTGCATCAAAAGCCATGAGGTTGCTGAGACGGACTTCCAACTTATCGAGAGTGAATCCGACGATGGAAAGCGTCCCTGCAATACCTAAAAGAGCAAAAGCCAATTCCTGGCCTGCTTTGGTGCCAGACATCTCGAAGATCTTCCACCCGAACGGTGACGCACCCAACTCCTTGCAAGCATCCTTCACTTTCTTCTTTATCTCTTTGATATCGAGACCTTTGGAATTCAACCCGGTTGACACGCCGACCTCCGCAAGCTGATCCAGTTTGTCCTGCGCTATGTCGATCGCAAGGACCCTGGCTCCCAAAATCTTCGCTAGTTGGGCCGCATAGATGCCTATGCCACCTACGCCGATGACGATGGCAAAGTCACCCTCCTGCAGATCACTCTTGACGATGACCTGATATGGTGTCGATACGGCATCAGCAATGACTGAGAGTTCTGCCAGCGAATGAGTCTCCAAAGCTGCATCAGGCACCAACGTCAGGTATCGGGCTGGAACAACGACATGGCTGGCAAACCCTCCATTGAAATCGTTGCCCGGCATCTTCTGATTCTGGCAGATATTGCTCTGTCCTTTCTTGCACAACTCACATTCGCCGCAAGGCAGAACTGCCGGAATAATGACTGGTTTACCTTTGAATTCAGAGGGTCCCTTGAGAACCGTGCCGCTGATCTCATGTCCCAATACAAGGGGCAATTCGTGGCGTGTCGGAACCCCGTAATGCCAGAAACTTAGATCGGTATGGCAGACGCCACATCCGGCAACCTCGACTAAGGCCTCACCCTCGCCGATTTCCGGTACTGGGAAAGTAACCTGTTCAAAGGGCTTATCCTTCGCAGTCATTTGATAAGCGCGTATTTCTTCCATGATTATCTCCTTCGGAGCATCATACGGATAATTACGTGGAGTGTCAACTGCAATCTCGTTTTCAGTGACCTTCTGCTTCTATTTGCGATATGATTGCATTCATTTCGCTGAGTGTTCCATCATGTGAACCAGGCAGGTTATTGTCTGGTTGACAGGAGTGGGCAGGTTATGCTTACGTCCGTACTCTGCGATTCTCCCATTCAGATAATCAATCTCTGTCAGAAGACCATTATCCAAATCTACAAGCATTGAGGGGCGATGGTATCCGGCGCCTTTCAGGTAATTGATGCTGAACTCGCGGAAATCTCTCTTGAGACTAATCCCCTCGGCTTCGGCCACGCGAAGCGATTCATCAATGATTGCCTTCACAAGCGCCAGACCATCAGGGGAGTCCATGACATCTTTCATCGTTAGCTTGGTAATTGCACAGACCGGGGAAAGAGCAGAATTCAAGATAGCTTTCTCCCAGGCATGATCTCGGAAGTCAGCAGAGACTTCTGTCTTCAGATCAACGGAGTTAAGCATTTTGACGATCCTGTTTGCTATTGCTTCTCCTCTCTTTGTCAAGGCTGAGATATAGTTGGGCGGATTGAAGAACATAACATTCACGGTATTAGGACTTGACATACTCCCGGCAAAATTCACAGCCATTCGTAGCGTTCTGTCATCACCAAGAATCTCGGCCACCTCCTGTTCGTTGTCCAGACCATTTTGGGCGCACATTACGTATGCGTCCTCCGGAACAATCTCTGAGATGATGGAGACCACTTTCTTAAGGTTTGGAGTTTTCACGGACACGACAACAAGATCAAGATCGTACTCTTTCAACTCCTGAACCGAATAGCATGCTTCCTCAACACTGACTTCCTTCTGGATGGTGTTCTCTAAACGGACTCCCTCCTTCTTGATCAGATCGATCTTCTCACGATCAATATCACACGGAACAACAAATGCTCCCGCATCAATGAAATGCGCCGTCAGCCCCGAGCCAGTGGGCCCCATACCGATCACGCCTACGCGCAACCGGGCATCATCGGATTTTTCTGTCATAATTATCTCCGAAGTTCAGTTGCGTACTAGTATTCTTCTTTTATCCACCACTGCCACGACAAGAAACGTCACAAGACTTACTATCCAACAGAGAAATATCGGGTGAGCTAATCCCGCTTCCTTGAAGAAGGAGGGGACCTGAGGGAAAGTAAGCCAGACTGTAAGGGCTCCCATCGCCATAAGCAAGGTCCACACCGCGTGAGAACGCCTGCATACTTGAGGCCAGAATATAGTCATCAATGTCAGCAGAGTGTATGCGGTGGTCAAGGTCAGACCGATGAGCAATGTCTTGAGGATGCCTGATACCGAAACAGCAAGAATATATGTGACAACACTCAACGCCAGGACCGAAATTCGAGAGACAACTCTCTCTCCTTTTTCATCGAGGCCAGGAGCCACGAATCTCTTGACCAGGTCTCCCACAACCAAAGTGGCGCTTCCAATCAGGAGGGCGGATGCGGTCGACACATCGGCTGCCCAGAGCCCTGCAAGAATAACACCTGCCACGAACGGACTCAGACTCAGAACCATGCGAGGAAGAGCTTCGGTGGGAACAATCCCCGGATGAAGAACTGCCGCGGCAACACCAATCAATGCGCTGACGAAGCCAATAGGCAGGATGATCAAGCCGCCCATTATGAAGCCCTTTCTGGCAGATTGACCGTCCTTGGCAGCAAAACTAATCTGGACGATCGATTGCACCGAAAAAACCGTTGTGCACATAACCACAAACCACGCGATAATCAAACCCCAACCAATCGCCCCAAGATCGAAACCGGGATGCTGAGGCGGGAGTTTGGACACAATGTCGCCGATTCCTCCAACTTTGCCCACCGCCATGATGGCTCCCAGGACAACTCCCGCGTATATGAACGTCACATTGATGATATTTGTTATGCCTGCCGCCCAGAAACCCCCGATCAGAGTTGTGCCGACGAAGACAATCGCAGTAACCAGCATCCCTGTCTGGAAGCTGAATACTTCGGGAAGCAAAGATGAAAGAATAGCACCACCGGCCACATACTGGAGGGATGTGATGACAACCTGAAGGACCAACTGCCCGATCACCCCGATTACCCGACCGGAGACGTTGTAGTGTCTTTCAAAAAGTTCCGGCAGTGTGGAGACTTCCAATCGACGATAACGGTGAGCTGCAAATAGGCCAACCAGTAGTGCACCTGCTGCCCAGGCGGCATTATACCACCCGGCTGATATTCCAGAACTGTAGGCTCGCTCCGCAACGCCAATAGTGGATGCTCCACCGACAGCCAGACCAGTCAGAAGAGGGGCAATAACCCAGGATGGAAGATTGCGTCCCGCCAATAGATACGCTATCATCCCTCCTCGACTGAGATGTCGGGTCAACCAGGTAATGGCAAAGAGGAGAACGATGTACGAACAGACAATGCTCAGGGGAATCCAGTTCATCGTCAACTCATTCTTATCCGGCGTTTGATGTTTTCAGGCGGGCATCAACCACTTCTACGCCTTTTCCTTCTTCAAACGCAAAGACAGGATTCAAGTCCATTTCGTCTATTTCCGGGAAATCGGAGCAGAGCTGCGATAGTCGCATTAAGGTCTCAGCCAGCTTGTCTATGTCAGCCGGTTTTGCCCCTCTTGCACCCTGTAGAATAGGGTACCCCTTGATCGAGGAGATCATCCAATTGGCATCCTGTTGTGAAAGCGGCGCCAGCCTGAATTGAACATCCTTGAGAGTCTCCACAAAGATACCACCCAAACCAAACATAAGCATCGGCCCAAGACCGGCAGTTGCTTTGGCTCCCATGATCACCTCTGTGCCAGCGACCACGTGTTCCTGGAGAATGAAACCGGGCTTATGTTCTTTGAATTGCGAGGACATTCTGTCGAATGCGTCCAGAAGTGAAGCCTCATCCTCAAGATTCAGACAAACACCCCCGGCATCTGACTTATGAACGATTCCTTCTGCATCGACCTTCAAAACCAGCGGATACTTGAGCTTCTGCGCTTCCTTCTTAAGATCCTTCTCGGTGTCTATCCGTACGGATTTCACGGTCGGAATTCCGTAGCACTGAAGCAACTCAAATACGTCGGCTTGTGGTAAGAACTTCTCCTGACCACGGTAACGGCTCATGATCCCTGCTGCCTTTTCGTTGTCAGTCTTATACTCCACATACTCAGGGGTTTCTCTCCGCAGAATCTGACCATATTTGATCAGTGCTGCAAGAGCTCTCGATGCTGATTCGGGGAAATTGTATACGGGAATGCCGCTTTCTCTGATTAACCGAATAACTTCACCGAATTTCTCTTCAATAGTGAGGATTATACAAATGATCGGTTTTTCAGCAGTCGCTCCGATCTCAGCAAGCTTGCGAGCCACAGCTTCGCAGTCGACAAAAGGAGGCGTGACGAAACAGAGAATAAGCGAATCCGTATTCGGGTCTTTCAGGAGAAGCTCGACAGCTCCGCCATACTCCTTAGCACCGGCAGTCGCAATCACATCGACCGGGTTGGAGACAATTGCTTCGGAGAAGAGCAGTTCCCCTAGCGCCTTTCCGGTATCGGGACTCAACTTCGCCAATTTCAGGCCGGATGAAATGCATTCATCGACAGCAATAATTGCCGGTCCCCCGGTATTCGTGACAATGACGATATTCTCAGATTTCGGGATCGGCTGTGTTGAGAAGGAGATGGCGGCTTCAACCATTTCCTGCTGAGAGTGAAAGCGCATGACACCGCTTTTCTCGAAGATTGCATCCGACAATGTTTCCTGCTCCAGCAGGGAGCCGGTATGTGAAGCAACAGCCGCGACTCCCTCGGATGTCTTTCCAGTCTTCAAAGCCAAGATAGGCTTCTTTCTGGTAACCCTGCTGGCGACTTCGAGAAAACCGGCGGGATCCTTGAGTGTCTCGATATGTACCATGATGGCTTTGGTCTCTTCGTCCTGACCAAAGTAATCAATGATTTCATTCATACTCACATCAGCTTCATTCCCGAAGCTGGAGTACATCCTTATTCCGATACCGATGCGATGAAGCTCCAGTTTCAATGTCTCGCCAACACCTCCACTCTGCGCTACTATTGAGATGTTCCCGGGTGTCATCGGCACAAAAGTGAAGTTGGCATAGATCGATACGGATGGATCGGAATTCTGAATTCCCTGGGAGTTGGGCCCGTAGATGCGCATTCCGTACTTGTGTGCAATCTCGACTATCTGCTTTTCGAGTGCGAGCCCCTCTTCGCCTACCTCTTTGAAGCCGGCCGTATGAACAATGGCAAACTTCACACCCTTCTTGCCACAGTCTTCGAGGACAGCGGGAACCAGAGAGTTCTTAATGGATATGTTCACAAGATCTATTTCATCCGGCACATCGCCCACAGATGGATACGTCCTGAAGCTTTTGATGACCTTTGATTTTGGATTGATAGGATATATGGGGCCTTTGAAATCATGGTCAACAAGGTTCTGGATTACGATGTGGCCGATACTCAAGGGGTTATTTGAAGCGCCGATAATCGCCACTGATCTGGGTTTGAATAAACCGTCAAGCATTCTGACCTCCTCTGGTATCTAAAGAGTACAGAGCCGCACCAAACGCGCCTGTCAACTGCGGAAGCGGGGGAACGGAAATTTCCCTTCCCAGTCTCTCTTCAAACATCTTAACAAGGTATGGATTGTGGGCCACCACTCCTCCACTCATCACTATATCTCCATTCATTGAGTCCATCTCAAGGACTCTCTTGATTACTGAAACAAAAATGCCCTTTATGATGTCCGCCACGTCGATGCCTTCTCTTATTTTGGCCAGGATTTCGGTACCGGTGAATACAGTGCAATAGCTGCCGATTTGAATACTATTTCCCGCCTTTTGAGCTAGCCCATCGAGTTTCCCCAACTCAATCTTCAGACGATTTGCAATCTCTTCGAGAAACGCGCCGGTGCCAGCAGCACATTTCCGATTCATCTTGAAGCTGGTTCTCTTTCCGGCATCATTGATTTTTATGATCTTGCTGTCCTGCCCTCCGATGTCGATCAAGGTGTGGGCGCGGGGAAAATAGTGGAAGCTGCCGGTGGCATGGCAGCTTATCTCGGTTCTTGTGTCGTCGGCATACGGAACATTTCGTCTCCCGTATCCAGTTGTCACTGTAGTACATTCGCCCATGTCCAGACAGCCGGCTTTCTTACGAGCTGTCCGAAAGGCCTGGTCGGCTGCAGATTCAAAATCAGCTCCGGAATCGTTTACCGAATGGCCGAGAATCTCTTTTTTTTCGTTGATAATGATCGCCTTAGTAGTGGAGGCGCCTATATCAATCCCTGCAAAAAAGTTCTTCAAAACCGTTTACACATGTCCATGGCATAGATATCATCTACTAGTCTCTAATTGCTCTATAAAGGCTTCGATATTGGTCTTAGCCTGCTCTTCGGAGAAACAGCGCAGGTCATTCAAATCGCCATTAATGGTTACCGTAGGAATGTTAAGTCTCTTCTCGAGCCTCTCGGGCATGCCATAGCGATTATTGGAGTTGTTTGGACACGTCTTGGCATCATGGAAGAGAATTCCATCCAGCTTGAACCTCTTGACGATGTCTTCGATGTATTTCTCCTTGAAATTCTCGTCTCTTACAATGAATATCTCGGTATAGGCCCTGGCCATGCTCAGAATCGGGTCAGCCGGGTCGAAGGCCTCGAAAATCCAGCTGTTGCAGTAGGTAGAAGCGATTACAGCTGTGTTAAACCCGATGAAAAACTCTGACATGTCTCTCAGCTTGCCCCAGATTGGCATCCCCTCCCAGTAGAGGCGGAATTTCTCGCCCTCAACCGCTCCCACACCATTCTTGGCTCTTTCCTCCAATTCCTTCAGAAGCAGCTCGTAGTATTCAACGGCGGTTTCAGAACCCCTCAGGACAACAGCAGGTCCCATATGTATCGTCGCGTCAAAGAAACTGAGAGGAGCCGGAGCCGACATGTTAGTTTCCAGGACTTTCTTCCATGATGCGCTGCATTTCTTGGACAAGGCCACAACCTCTCGGAATCTGTCGATATCGAACTTGTTGCCTGAAATCTTCTCCAGAGGAGGGATTATATCCTTTATCTGTTGGACTATGCCCTCAAGGACTTCATCGGTGATCTTGCCGATATTCCGGAATGAGGAGATTCCCATTATGGGAACCTGGAACTCCCTCGAATACCAGGAGAGCCAATCCTGGACATCGCGGCATTGATTGGTGTTGAATACCAGCACATCGGGTTTGGGCAAACCCTCGATTCCCTCATAAGCTCGCGTAAGCGGGGTTTCCTTTCTCAGATAAGCTCCAACATCGCTTGTAAGATATGAGCATATATCAGGGGAGTAACCAATAGCATTGGCGGCCGGTATGCAGTTGGTAGCCATCCGCGTGGCTCCCAGCATGGCTCCGTGATTCTCCGGATAATAGACACGAAATCCCAGACTCAATAACAACTCGGCGGGTCCGACACTTGTACACCAGGCGACTTTTTGCGAGTCATCGCGGGCAGCAGCGTCCAATTCATAGAAGTAGTCGGCCATTATTTTTCTCATCTGGCCGGTAGCCTGAATCTTTTTTATGGTAGCTTTCTTTTCCTCACCCATCGCTAACTCCGATGACATCTCTAAACGTTCATGATCTTCGCGCATTCCGTACCGATGACACCCTTCTGGCAAACGCGGGAACTCATGAACCCGGCAGAGTGCTTTGCCTGCACGTCAAGCGCCTCAGCAAGTGAAGAGTTACATGACTCCCGGATGCAGTCCATAATAGCCTTTCGGGCTGCGTCTATCGCAGGGTTGTTGGCATTCGGCAGGCTAGTTTCTGTCGGCATCCCACTCAATGCTTCCTTCGCTACTTTCCTCCGCTGGATTGGACCCTGGTCTCCCTCCATTGCTATCTTCCAGGCGGTTTGCAGTGAATCTTCCATAGATCCCACGAAGTCCACCAGCCAGCCGACGGCGTCTCCGGCATTAACCGGTCTTCCGGTCAGCAACAGATTCAGGAGTTTGGGCCAGTCCTCGGAGCGAGTTTTCCTGAACGGCCAGTGACATCCTTCCATTCCGGGGACAACGGGCAGTGTTACTTCCGGCATGCCTAAGGTGCTGCCTTCCGTTGCGACAAGATAATGGCAATGCAAAAGCAACTCCAGGAATCCTCCCAGGCAGCGCTTACCGTTTATGAAACCGACCGAAACCTTGAATTTGTTTTCGAATCGTCTTGCCGTTCGCGACCATGTGCTCGAAATCTGCAAGCCTTTCTCCGCCTTGCTGAGAGCAGGGAAGAACTCGCTCGTATCGGCGCCGACCATCTGCGATGCAAGATGAAAATCGCCGGTAACAATCACGCGGTCAATTCCGTCGTTCAGCAGCCAATCGATAGCTCGGTTCACTTCAGCGTCAACATCGCTGTTGTAGCTTTCCCGGCCAATCGTAATAACGCCCACATTTCCATCGTGTTCAGCATTGACATAAAGCTGTTGCCATTCCTGTCCTTCGATCTGGCTGAACGCATCAGGATACCAGCAGCATCCAGCTGCCTCGGGATGCAACGTGTGATAAGATTCAACCTTCTTGATTGCGGAGTCCGCTCCCAGTCCTCGGATGTATGCCAGAATCCCCGGGCGGAATTGGGCACACAACTCACCGATAGCGTTAATGTGGGACAGGTGCGACCTTCTCTCGTGCAGCATCAGGCTGGTCATCTGGATCACAGGACCGAGTATCCAACTCTGGAAATCAGCTTCCTCATCGTCGCCCAGCGACCAATCAACCAATGGCCTGAAATGGTTCAAAGGATACCAGTTCTGCCCGCTTTCTCTGTGTTCATCCAACTCGGGAGTCGGAGTGAACAGTGCCCCGTATTCTTCGCTCAGATGATGCAGGCACGACCATGTCAGGAAGTTGGCTCCCTGTGCGCCGATAGCATCATGCGCACGGAATGGATTGGGTCCGATCTGCTTTCGGACGAACTTGTCAATCTTCCAGAAAGGCATGTTGGAAGCCCGATGATACCTCAATCCCGCAAGGGTCAAACCGCAAAAGAGAACATCCAGAACAAAAGACCAGTGATCGCTGACAGGTGTTGGTATCATACCCAGCGCCCAAAAAAGCTGAGTAGCTGGAGAAGCACTTGGTTCCACAATCTCCCACACTTTGTTGATTTGGTGAGGAAAAGCCGGATGGGCAATGCCTACGCCCAACTCAGAGCTTGGGAATCCTGACGTTACCGAACGAATCTCTATGGCGGGGAAAGTCTCTCTGAAAATCCCGTAATGGGCTTTCTTGATATCGAGTATTTCAGGTATCGCTTCCAAAAGAAAGCAGGGGCGAAATCCTTTTAGCTCAGATGGGAGCTGCCGACCGTCATAGTTCATCCTGATAACATTCGCCATGATCTTGTCAGCCTTTTCCTGCCCAAATGAGGCTCTCAATCCCTGGTATTGATCGCCAATGCCATCTGATGCGCCGGGAAAATCCAGACCGATCATCGTGACGCCGTACGGCAGCAATCTGGAACCGAGTTGCATGGTCTTTCCAGCTCCGACTATTCCGTTTGCGCCGGAGATAACCATCGCTCCGCGATTACCGGATTCACCAAAAATCTGATCTACAAGGTTTCCGGCCGTCGCAGGCATCTGCCCACGCCGGAAAATATCGAGGACGGTACCCAGCCCCAATGTCTCGAGAGTTGGCTGCCTTAGTGATTTCATCTCTGGCTCCCTCCGTCATTCACCTTGAAGATAGCTGCAATAGCAATGTCACCGGCAGCACAGCCCAAAATCAGCACGTAGCCACCGCCCAGTGAAACCGCCTCTTCCAGAGCTTCGATTACTACTCTTGTCAGCGTCGGTCCTTGAGGATGTCCCCAGACCAGCGGGCAACCGGTTGTATTCATCTTCTTCCAGTCATATTCCAGCAGCTTAGCGAAAATGACATCATTGACCGCGAACGGATTGTGGTTCTTGACCACTACCATATCATCCATCGTCAGAACTGTCTTGCTTAGCAGCTTCTTCACGGCAAGGGCCGGAGCCTCTGGCATGAGACTAGGAAGGGTCCTTATCTCGGCCTTGGCCACGAGTTGAATGTCTATCTCGGGTCGGGGACTGAGTTCACGTGCCTTCTCCTGATTGGTTACGAGCAGGGTGGCCATCCCGTCTGAGGCATGAGTCTGAGTACCGGCTGTCACACAGGTATCGAGCTCGTGCATCGCTCTCAACCCGTCAAGCGACAATTGACGAACACCTGCGTCCGAGTCGATCCGTCCTAAGTGACGACCTTGAATATTCAGCACATCAAGAGGAATAAGGACTCTGTCAAGAAACCCGGAGTCTTTCGCCTTGAAATACTGTTCATAGCGGTAGAAAGCTAACTCGTCAACTTCTCTGCGATCACTCCTGTGCTTTCGCGCTGCCATGCCGGCACACGCAATCATTGCCCTGCCTGTGGCAGGATCGAAACCGAAATTATCCCAGACGTCGCTGAGTGCCATCGTTCTTTCATATGCCCGCCGCTCAGGAAAAACACCAACAGGTGAGTCACTCGTCCGATCGAATGTAAGAACGCCCACAACGTCGTTCGCACCGGTCTGTATCTCAGCGGCTGCGGAGATAACGGCCTGAAGTCCAGTTGCGCACGCCTGTTCCATGTGATATCCGGGAATCCTGCGACCGAGACAACTCGCCACCAACGGGGCGGTCCAGAATTTCCAGTGCCACGGAATGGTCGATCCGATGATTAAATACTCAAGCACACTGGTTGGGACCTTCCGTATGCCCATAATCCTGTTCATCGCCTCACCGGCAAACTGTCCAATATTAACCTCCGCCAAAGCGGTCGTTTGCCAGGCAGGGAAGAAGCTACTGCCCCAAGTGCCGTACGGAACCCTGGCTCTGGCAAACATCGGAGCAACCTCAATCATCGCTGTCTCCTCTGGTTCTTGTCATTGTCCATGCTGAATGTTCAAGCCCGTTAAGATCACTATCGAGGATTTCCCGATATCTTCTGGTTAACCCGGGCCGATATCAACACGTTATACTAATTGAGATTGCCTGCGATGGCAAGTACTTTCGGTGGTGGGTCCGGGAGACCGGTTCTTCAACTGGCATCCTCCCTGCTCCAGTTGCCGCTTTGCCCGCCGCTCTTCTCCACCAGCTGGATCGATTCAATAGTCATGTCTCTATCGATAGCCTTTCCCATATCATAGATAGTCAATGCGGCAGTCGATACCGCAACGAGAGCCTCCATCTCAACACCGGTCTTGTAATGGGTACGGGCTTCCGCCCTAATTTTCACCATCGGAGGATATTCCACAAGCTTCAGATCAACCGCAATGAACGTCAGAGGCAGCGTATGGCACAGCGGAATAATGTCCGATGTCCTCTTAGCAGCCTGGATGCCGGCTATACGGGCCGCCGACAGGGCGTCTCCCTTATCGAGAGTATTCTCCTGCAGTTCCTGGAGAAGCTCTTTCGATATCCGTACTTCTGCCGACGCGACGGCGCATCTCTCAGAATTCGGTTTGCCGCTGACATCCACCATACGAACCTCTCCCTTTTCACCAATATGGCTGAGTTTCTTCCTTTTCATCCTTATCCGCCGATTTTCCACGTATACCGAGTCGATATCATGGGTCCGGCGATCCTCCAGTTATCAGCTCCAGCGCATGTTCCAGAGCCGGTTCGATGACTTTTAGGTTCTCCATCGCGCCCTTCGGGCTCCCGGGGAGATTGATGATAAGACTGTTGCCGACACAGCCGACCACGGCTCTTGATAGGATTGCGTGAGGTGTTATTTCTAAGGATGCCCTTCGCATCGCCTCCTCCATCCCCGGGATACGCCGCTCAATAACTTCGAGAGTCGCCTCTGGTGTGACATCTCTGGGGCCAAGACCAGTACCTCCCGATACCAGTATCACGTTGATCATATCCTCGCTGACCCACTTCTGTAAGACTGATACAATAGATTGTCTGTCATCCGGAACGATATCCAGGAAGACCACATCATACCCCAGACTCTGAAGATACTTCCTCAATCCAGGTCCGGTCTTATCAGAACGCACTCCTTCGAATGACCGGTCACTCGCAACCATAACTGCTGCGCTAAAACGGACACTTCTTGTTTGCATTGTTCAAGAAACCTCGACGCCTCGATTAGGGCCTGCCCGGCAGATCCTGGGTGCCTCTGTCCTGTTCAAAGTAATATTTCGATAGGCCTTAGCCACTGACATATCGTGTCGAATCATTAATCACCATCAGTCATCTATTTGTGATGCGACTCTTTTCTTGTGAAAATCATTACCGTATCATCATTCTCGTCTTCAAAACAGACAGAGCAGTCATTCTGATCGAGCTCCTTGACTGGAATTGTCTTGACCTCATATCCCAGCGTACGGTAGTTCTCGATCGCTTCCTGCAGACGGGAGCCAGACGCTGTGAATCGCTGGACCCATCCTTCTGATTTCAGTCTGTCGACAGATTCTGGTCTCATTACAGCGATCGTTACTCCATACTATCCAGCATCAAGGTGACGCTGCTGTTGACGGCAGATCTTTGGATCTCACGACTCCTGTCCACGTCTGCATCTTCTTGTTGCCAGGCTCCCAGCACAAAGTATGCACCTGTTATACGTCATCAACTGCGACAAGGTGATTAGAATAAATCGTCCAAATCGTCATCGCTCCCGCCGCCACCGGGCAACTCTCCGTGCTCCTGAAGATACTGCTGGATTAGTTCGCTTTCCCGTTTCGTATACATGGGATCCTCTTCCCACAAGAACCATTTGGCGTTTCCGGGATTTTCGAGCCAACTCCTAAGGTCCTGCCGCATATTCGGCGTTCCCGTAATGCGAATTATCCTCTTCTCATCATTGAGCAACTGAAAAACACCTTCTACATCCGGCACAGAATCCATAGCCTCTTCATTCAATGGTAACCATCGCTCAGGAGGCAGGACAACCGGCGTAATCTGTCGTCTAAGATGACATTGCAGGCAGCGCTGGGCCTCTAACATCGCCTCCTGTTCCGAAAGGGTCTGTTGAATAAGGCCAAAACCGGATTTCCGTTCCTCAGGGTCTGCAGACCTGCATTGTTGCCTGTGTTGCAGGAACTGATCCCGGGAAACATCTGCTGTCGGGATATCGATCTCGGCCGAAGTTTGGTCCGAATCAGCAAGGCCGTTGCCTCCGATGTATCTGTCGATTATATCTGCGACACGCCGTCCATCTGCTATTGCTTCGACAACGGATGAAGGACCTCGGATCATATCGCCAGCAGCAAAGACACCTTCCAAACCGAAGGAAAAGTCCTTATCCACGTTCAAAGCGGCTCCGGGTCCCCTCGACAGGTTCTTAACATGGTTCAGCGGCTCAAGATCGACTTGCTGGCCAATAGTCACGATGACCGATTGAGCCGAGATATGTTTGATTTCGCTTTCATCATATTGTGGGTCAAAGTCACCCTGTTCATCGAATACCCTGGTGCAGCGTTTGAGTTCAATGCCCGATATCCGGCCACGGCTTGATGTGAATTTTCTCGGGCCCCACGAAGGATGAATCTCCACACCCTCCTCTTCTGCCTGAGCAATCTCCCAACTATAAGCAGGCATCTCATCCCGTGACTCTAAGCAGACCAGGTGAACGAAGCGGGCGCCAAGGCGTATAGCGGTCATCGCGGCGTCAACAGCCACATTCCCGCCGCCGATAACCACTACCTGATCGCCCAGCAGTAATTCCTGAGATAGCTTGGCCGATTTCAGGAATTCGAGACCCAGGTATACTCCATCGAGGTCTGAGTTTTCAATCGGTAAGGCCTTGCTTACGGAAGCTCCGATGGTGACAAGAAGAGCATCAAAACCCTGAGATTTGAGTTCGCTTATACGGTTTTCACTGTCGAACCGGTGATCCATGTGAAGGCTTATCCCCAGAGTGTCCAGGACTCCCAGTTCGCCATCCAAGATCTCGGGGGGGAGCCTGTAGTCGGGGATACCATAGCGCAGCATACCTCCCGGTCTGTGTTCTTGATCAAACAGGCTGACTTGATTGCCCAGACTGCCAAGATAATATGCGGCAGTGAGGCCAGTAGGGCCGGAACCGATAATGGCAACTTTCTTGCCCGTATCCGACTTTCTATTGATTGGGCGTGAGTCTGCGTTGACAACAGCATCAGCCACGTAACGTTTCAAGTCGCATATGGCAACCGGTTGATCTATCTCACTCCGGCGACAAACGTCCTCGCATGGATGGAAACAAACATACCCCAAGATGCCTGGAAACGGCACGCGGGAGCGTATGATATCCAGGGCCACACGATTGCGTCCAGCAGCGATTGATCGCACGTAGCCGGGAATATCTATACCGGCCGGGCAATTCGCCACGCAGGGGAGTGGAGAATCTCGCCGGACCGCGGGGACACCTTCCTTGTCGAGTAACGCTCCAGTAGGGCAGACTTCCACACAGGCGCCGCAAAACCGACACTGTGCTTCTTTAAGTCCGGCGCCGGTAAGTGTTCCAACCCATGCCCGATTATTCTTCCAGATCGCCCCCAGGACATCGAGACCTTGGACTTTCCGACAGACTCTAATGCAACGCAGACAACCTATGCACAAGTTGTAATCCCTGGTGAAGAGCGGATCGTTTTCAGTCGACGTGAGCTGTTGGGGAATGTACCTGTGTGTATCGTTAGGAATACCTATATACTCGCTGACCTTTCCCAATTCGCAGCGACCTAATAGAACGCAGCACCGTTCCTCCACCGGAACGTTCGCCGAACAGTCGGTTCGGCTGCACCCCTCCCTTTGATCGCAGGTCAGACACGCGTGGGGGTGATCAGCAAGCAGTTTGCTCAACGCCTCTTTGCGACGCCGTATCACTTCTTTAGTGTCCGTCTGTACGATCAACTCGTCGTCTACTAAGGTTATGCAAGAGTTCACCAGCTCGGGCTGCCCCTCTATCTCAACCAGGCACAGATTACAGTGGGCCTCCTTTCCAATGTTTGCACCCCGGTTCTCTCCGACGATTCTGGTCTCTGCCTGATAAACGACATCGGCCCGGGTCACTTCGCTGACCGGCGACAGGTCGGGATGATGACAGATCCGGGGGATATAGATGCCTGCCGCGTCGGCTGCCTCGATGATGGTTCTCCCCGCGGAGCACTCGATCGACTGTCCATCGATTGTTAGTTTTACTGTGGCCATGGCACTCATGATATGAATCCTATTTGCCCCCTCTTGCTTCCACATCGCGGGCCAGGTCGTCATCGGACGCCATATGTCCAGTTACCAGGAGTGAGAGATCGCCCCTGGTGTACAAGCAACGACACAAGGTAGCGGCTGTCGATCGGAAACAGGCTTACAGGGAGAGCAATCGTATTTCAGTTTCTTGCGCTCATCCTCTTTTATTGCCGCCACCTCATCATCATAATCATCAACAATAATCTCGAATAACCCCGCCGGGCAGGCGCCAACGCAGCCGCGATGAGTACATTCGATGCAAAGATCGGTGTTGATGGTTATGAAAAACTCACCGCTGCCATCCATATACCCATAATTGGCTTTCACTGTGCAACCTTCTTCCGCTGCTTCTCAACTAACGCTTTCGCAAAGAGAGCGGCGCCAAGTGCCCCGGCAATCTGAGTGTCATACTTGGATTTCAGTGATGTGAGATTCAGTTCCCTTTCCAGTCGGACAACTACCCCGCTGTTCTTGGCAATACCGCCGGTTATTGCGAAGTCCTTTTCGACTCCGATTCGCTCGAGAAGCGAGACCACCCGATGTGCCATTGCAGAGCAGTATGCAGCCAGAACCCGCTTTTTCGACCACCCCTCGCGTAACAGGGATGATGCCTCGGACTTGGCAAACACCACACAGGTCGAGGAAACCGGTGGCGGCTCATCATCGACATCCAACGATAAGTCACCCACTTCCTCGACAGGGACTGCCAGTAGATCAGCGAAAACCTCCATGCCTCTACCGGTGCCGGCAGCACATTTGTCATTCATCAGGAAATTGGTGACCTTGCCTTTCTCGTCGCAGCGGATCGCCTTGCAGTCTTGGCCTCCCATGTCCAGGATAGTCCGAACAGTCGGACCATACATGAGGTTACCGCCACGACCGTGACATGCGATCTCTGTTATCGCCCGATCGGCAAAAGGGACATTCACACGACCGTAACCGGTTCCCACCGTGTAATGGATATCGTCCAATGTCAAACCGGTGTTTTCCAGAGCCCAGTCCATAGCTTTTCGCGAACTATCTGGGCTATCGGAGCCGGTACGCATATTTGAGTAAGCGTAAAGCTTACCGTCCACTATCACGACCGCCTGAGAACTGACGGAACCGACATCTACTCCGGCGGAAATTGTCTCAGCGCCCTTGGGATTGATGGTCTCATCACGCCAATTGTATTCTTTCCAACGCCAAAATTCCTTCTTATCTTCCGACATCAGTGGCTCCTTTCGCCAGCGATAATCGCAGCCCCCAGCGCTCCAACATAATCCGGATCTTCCGGGACGATCACCTGGGTTTCGAGTCCACGGTTTAAAGCGTCCACGAATCCAGGATTGTGCGAGACACCACCGATCAGAGCTACTTCCTTGTTAATCCCTACCCGTCGGACCATGGAGACAATGCGACTGGCAATCGCGTCGTGAACCGCCTTGGCAATATCGTGCTTGGGTGTCTTGGCATGGACCAGCGACACCACCTCGCTTTCGGCAAAAACAGCGCACTGAGCATTCATCGGGATCGTCTTGTCCGACTTCAATGATAGTTGGCCGAATTCCTCAAGAGACACATCCAGAGCGCGCGACATCGCCTCAGCAAAGGCGCCCGCTCCGGCGGCACATTTCTCGTTAACGGCAAGATCAACCACCTTACCGTTAGCATCTATCTTGATACCCCTGCCTTCTTCAGCACCGATGTCGATGATAGTCTGTATGCCCTCGAGCAGATGGACGACTCCTCTGGCAGCAGCGCTGACATCAGTAACGTCGGAGCTTATGTTTGGCGCGACTTTTCTACCGGCGCCGGTCGAGGTGATGTGATCCATAGCTGATATCTCTATGCCGGAATCTGTAGCGGCCTTTTCAAGACACTTTTCGGCTGCAGCTACAGGTTCAAAACCAGTAGCACCAATTGCCTTGCCCCGGATCACTCCGTCCTTTAAGACGACTACCTTCACATATTTGGAGCCCATGTCTATTCCAGCAGTGATCATTATTCCTCCTCTAATTAGATCCTTGGCTCTGACTGAGTCTGTAACCTGGCACACTAACTGGACTGTACAGCACCGGCAGGTTTGTCCAACATCTTCATGCCCAGGGTCTCCATGAAAGAGTCGATTCTCGACACCACTCGTTTCTCATCGAATTCCCGCTCATCTCCCATATTGCCTTCGAAAGTCATGACCGGCACTCCAGCTTCCGCGATGCCGATTCTGTTTTCCATAATTCCACAGGAGAGACCTTCACATCCTCTGTTCAGGTGCAGCATGACGCCGTCCACTTGCCATTGCTTGACGATCTGCAGCATCATCTCCGTCTTGAGATTTGGATCATAGAAATGTTGCCATTCAGGCTTAGAGAGATTCCAATCAGCCAGAACCCGCAATGCTTCGTCCCTGCTCGTGATTTTCTTACCCTTCTGCATCGGCGTTGTTCTCGGCCCCCAACTACCGTCAGGTTTACTTTCCCAGATGCCAATCAAGCCAAAGGTATATAGAGACCCAATAGAGACGGCGCCGAATTGCTCAAGGTAACGAAAGACTTTGAGGAAACCCCATGGCGGCTGTGTATCCGACATCAGTCTGCATCTTTCGTCGGGTATGGCGGCAATCTGGTTGTCGACGCGATACTTGACTTCGTCGCGAAGCTCCTCATAGAAATCCGCTATTTCTTTGGAATGCTTGGCCAAAGTGCCATGGACGTAGAGAGAATACATCGTCTTTTCATCCAGAGGCGCGGGCTTGGCCATATTGAGGCAGCATACCTCAGCCCACGCAGACGTGCATCGGGTTTCGTTTTCTACCGCCTCGATCAAGAGTTCGTCCTGATACTTGCGCCCGGTGATTTTCTCCAGCCACTCGATCGATTCGTGCATCTGATTAACAACAAACATCAACCTGTTCTCGTCCAGGTCTTTGTAAGGGCCGACCGAGACATCAATACAGAAATAGGGAATGTTCTTGTATTCGGCTACGTGCTGATACCACTTGCCGTGGCTGCAGCAGATATGGTCCTGGAAGCAGAAATCAGGATTAGGGTATTCTCCTCCAAAGGCATACTTGCTAAGGTACATTGATCCCCAGTAGTTTCGCATGTAGCTACAGAGGTCACGAGCCCATCCTTTCGCCTCCGCTGCTTCCAGGCATTCCAGAGACAGCTCCCGGTTGAAAGCAAGGGACGCTCCATATGGCTCGCCGGTGATGTGATAGACATCCCGGCCCAGACCTGCCGGTATGGCGTCAAAGGCCCAAGCGCCGCCTGTCCAGCGGATACCGCCCTTACTGTGAGCCTCCTGATAGTCCTTATAATACTTGAGCCGCAATTCCTTGGCTTTCTTCCAGCACCGCAAAGGCTCAGTCTTGTACATAGTCATTGTTCTCCTCTTCGCTATTCGGATCAAAACAGCTCTTCTACACCCAGCATCTCCAGAAAAGCCTCCACCCTGATTCGCATCTGTCCCACGGGCACAGTTACATCGAACTCAAGGAATAAGGTCGGGTAACCATTACTGTTGAGATAGTCTTTCAGAGGTACCATATCGGCCTCATGTGGATCACAGAATTTCTGTTGTATGAGAATGATTCCATCGACTTTGAATTCCTTTGCGAGATTCAGGATGTGAGGCAACCTGGTACGCTCCTCCCAATCCTTAGTCGGACAGGGCGGTCGGTTGATATACCTGGTGGCGATGTCCGGGAGCACATTGCCGGTGAACTCTGTTAGATTCCAGAAGTAGCGGGAGCCGGTGCAATGGTCATCTACCACTATAGTGCTTCCCACCGATTCCACCATCTTGACGAACTCCGTATCATCATCTTCAGATCCGACTATCATCAGACGCACTCCCGTCTCACGATCGAGCTTCCGCGACTTTAGATCCGGCAGGATGCGCGTTAGTTCAGCGTTATGTTCCTTCTTGTCAACAAAGAACGATGAGGCAACCATGACCATCGCGTCCAGGCCGGTCAGGGGAGGATTCGACTGCTTGCGCAGATCATAAACCTCGCGCATCAAACGGCGGTTCTCATTGTACAGTTCAGCCGTTTCCCGCAGTGACTCATCGGTAATCTTGCGCCCAGTCCATTTCTCCAGCGATTTCCTGAACTTCACCAACTCTTCCGAATAGTAGGAATAGGCATGATCCGTCTGAACCTTGTTTGGCATATACAGATAGAACGAATAGTCAACCGGCACATGGTTCTTCCAGGAAGTATACGACTGTCTCAAGTGTAGGCAGGATTGAGCCAGAGTGATGCCCTTCATGTAATCATATCGGCCTTTCAGCCCCTGAGCCAGGACATCGCGACAAAATGGACAGAACATGCCGAAGATGTGAGGTTCGGTGACGTCCTGCGGTTCATGAGAACCAAGCACTCTCACCGGCAGCAGCCCGGCAGCGTAGATCAGTTCCTCAGGAGCATAGCTGCAGAAGCAGCCCACCACTTCTCCATCGTTCTTAGCAAGCCAATCGCGAGCGTAATCATGGCGGTTTTCATACCAGTCAAAAAACTTTGCAAACATAACTTACCTATAGCTCTTGGGATTTGTTTATTCCGTTTAGTAAGACTCTCAGGTACTGAGAGGACAACTTATTGATGTCGGAGTCCTTCTCGGGATCATACCACATATATACCCAGTTCAGCGACCCGAACAGGAAGAGAGTGGTAATATCTGTTTCATGCTTTGCTCCGCGAAGCACCTCATCGATGACTCTCCTGACAAGCTGGAAGTACTCCTGACGTATCTTGAGAACGGTCTTGTAGTACTTACCTGACAACGATTCCATTTCATGCACACAGACTCGAAATTCATCCCTGTTCTTCACGAAAAACTGGAAATGGTTATCTATAACCGCTTTCAATCGGTCCTCAGGCGAGGAACATGTTTCGAGCCTTTCCTTGAGAAGCCTCACCAGAGTTGAGAAAGAATGATGCTGAATGGCATAAAGCAATTCATCTTTACTCTTGAAATAGTAGTAAATACCGGACAGCCCGATTTTCCCCTTGGCTGCAACATCGCGAACCGAGGCTCCCGCAAAGCCGTCTCTGGCAATGACTTTCGAAGCTGCTTTCAATATCAACGACAGTCGCTTTTCGTACTTGTCATGGTGCCGTACTGAAGGCTTTGATTTTGTACCTGATGAGTGGGTAGCCAATTCTGACCTCTATGAATCGAACGTCCGTTCGAATAATACCGAGTATTGTCCGGCCAGTCAAGTAGAAAATGGAGGATAATCGAAATTTACCGTGTTGCAGTGTTTCTGCAGCCGAGAAAGCTGAAAACTCTGTCAGGTGAAACTCACCCGACAGTACGGCTGGATACATCTGACGAAACCACAGACTCCGACAGTCAGTTTGCCGTTGCCAAACAGATTAAATGCTTCTATATTTCAGATTCTGAATGTTGAGGATGAGTAGTAGACGGATTCAGTGAAATTGGTGACCGTAGATGATTCTTCCCCGTTTTGATGTCCTCGTACCGGAAACGGTGGATGAAGCTTGCGCCATGCTATCCGACCATGCCGATGAAGGTGTGCGTCTCTTAGCCGGTGGCACCGACCTTCTTGTAGACCTGCGGCGCCCGATTATTCCCCAGCATGTGCCCCGGTGTGACGGTTGCCCGACCCATCCGGAGGGAAGAGTTCTCTCTACGACCGAATGCGCACCATCTGATACTGATCCACTCATGGCTTCGGGTGGTTCTATCAGAACGGCCCTGGAGGATCCCCGACATGCGGCTCCTGCATACCTCGTGTCTCTACACAAACTGGATCAGCTAAGAGGTATTGAACGGCTGGCGGACGGTGGCATGAGAATCGGTGCTCTGACATCAATCAGTGAAATCGAGCGTTCACCTGATGTCCGTGAAGGTTGGACGGCCCTCGCTGAGGGTGCGGACAGCTTAGGTAGCCCGCTTGTACGAAACCGCGGCACCCTGGGCGGGAATATTGCCAACGCGCGTCCTGCTGCCGACATGGCTGTACCGACGATAGCTCTGGGCGGAACGCTGACATTAAGAGGATCATCGGGAACACGCAATATCCCGGCGAAGGATTTTCCAAGAGGGCCCGGACTCTCGGTCATAAAGCAGGATGAGATACTGACCGACATTCACTATCCGCCTCCTGTGCCGTATTCCGGGAGCGCCTACTATAAGCTTGCCAATCGTAAGGCACTCGAAATCTCCACAGTGGGTGTTGCTGTCTGGCTTACACTGAAGGAGCCGGGTGGTCCCGTGGCTGATGTACAGGTCGCCCTTGGTGCCGCAGGACCTGTTCCTATTCTGGCTGAGTCAGTGCGGGGAGTCCTGATCGGAAAAGTACCGAATGAGGAAACCCTTCTGCGAGCCGCACGGGCGGCCGCTGGAGATTCACGTCCCATTGATGATCACCGTGGTTCGGCCTGGTACCGAGTGCAGATGGTTGAACAACTTACGCTGCGTCTGTTGAGAGCAGTGCTCAAGCGAATTCAAGAGGGTCAATGAAGAAAATAGTATCAGTCACTGTTAATGGCGTCCTGCATGAGCTTGCAGTAGAACCCCGCCGCACACTCCTTGAGCTGTTGCGCGAGAATCTCGGTTTGACCGGGACCAAGAAGGGATGCGGAATCGGCGACTGCGGCACGTGCACGGTGCTTCTGGACGGTGTTGCCACGTTTAGCTGTCTGACACTGGCCATTCAGGCAGATGGATGTTCTGTCGAGACCGTTGAAGGGCTGGCAAGAGACGGTAAGCTGAGTCGTTTGCAGCAGGCATTCGTCGACCACGGCGCTATTCAATGCGGCTTTTGTTCGCCCGGTATGTTGATGACGGCTACTGAACTGCTACGACGCAGCAACAATCCCAACGAACAGGACATCCGCAGGGCGATTTCCGGCAATCTCTGTCGTTGCACCGGCTACCAGAAGATTGTCGAGGCTATCAAGGCTGCTTCAGAGGATACATTATGAGTAATCATCGCATCCTCAATACGCGCACCCCTCGTGTGGATGCCGCAGATAAAGCCACGGGAAAAGCGCTCTATACTGACGACCTCAAGCGGCCCTGCTTGCTGACCGGAGCTATTCTGCACAGCCCTTTGGCACATGCCCGCATACTTAATATAGATACGTCTCGTGCTGAAAAGCTGTCCGGAGTCAGAGCGGTGGTAACTCACCGCGAGGCGGGCACGACGCCTTATGGGGTCAGCCCAGCCCGTTATGATGAGACCGTTTTCTGTCACGACAAGGTGCGTTACGTTGGCGATGAGATTGCAGCTGTGGCCGCCATTGACTTGGACACAGCTCTTGAGGCCACGAGCCTGATCAAGGTGGATTTTGAAGAGTTGCCGACGGTTCTGGATGGTCGCACCGCAATGGATGAAGGGCAGCCGCAGCTCCACGAGATGTACAAGAACAACATCTGTGCCCAGGTTCACTGGCATTTCGGGGACATCGAGAAGGGGCGCCATGAATCACACCTGATTCGTACAGATCGCCTCTCGAGCAAGATGCAGGACGCCGCTTTCCTGGAACCACAGAGCATTCTGGCTGAAACGAGTTCGAGTGGTAATCTGACCATGTGGAGTTCCACACAGGCTCCTCATTACATACAGCGCACCCTGGCAATGGCTCTGAATATTCCGTTGCACAAAGTGCGAGTGATCAAACCGGCAGTCGGCGGTGGTTTCGGGCCCAAGGCCTCCTGCTCAAGCGCAGAACTGGCAACATGCCTGTTAGCCATAAAGACCGGCCAACCAGTGAAGCTCACTTTCGACCGGGAGCAGGTCTTCCTCCATTCGCGGGCCAGGCATCAGTTTTTTCACACTATGACCACCGGCGTAAAGAAGGACGGCAGCCTGGCGTTTCTCGAGCATGAGTGTGTGCTCGACGGGGGAGCTTATGCCAGTTTCGGCATTGCCACGATTTACTACTCCGGATCTCTTCTTGGCGGACCGTACCGGCTCAAGAATATGAAATACGACGGCCACCGGGTTGTTACCAATAAGCCGGCATGTGGTGCGCAGCGGGGACACGGTGCCGTCATTGCCCGCGCACTCTTTGAGGTGCAGCTTGATCGCATCGCTGAGGAACTGGGCATGGACCCGATCGAGTTGCGCCTGAAAAATGTAATGGAAGCTGGCGAGACAACCTGCAATGAATTGTTCGTCAGCAGCTTCGGCATGCGTGAGGCTCTGGAAGCGGTGCGTGATTCCGCCGCCTGGAAGAAGAAGCGTTCGTCGGGCGGCAAAACCCGCCGCGATGGGAAAGGAATAGGAGCCGCTTGCGGTTTCTTTGTCTCGGGCGCAGGGTATCCGATATATCGCTCCAGGACATATCATTGCACGGTAGTGACGAAAGTCGATGAGGTCGGCGGTGGAGTGACTGTCTCTTCGGGTGCGGCCGATATCGGTCAGGGATCGGATACTGTGCTGGCAATGATTACCGCCGAGGAACTCGGCCTATCTCTTGATGAAGTGAGAGTCCTCTCGGGCGACTCCAGCCTCAGTGTCGATTTGGGTGCCTATTCCAGTCGCACGACTCTTATGACCGGTCATGCCTGCCGCGAGGCTGCCCTCGACGTGAAAAAGCAGATTCTGGAAGCTGTGGCCGGTATGCTGGAAATACCATCCGAAACACTTGATCTTAGAGATGGGCAGGTAGTGAGTCTTGCCGGTGAACTCGATTTCTCAAAGATCAGGAAAGAATATCTCCAGGAGCATAAGGGCTTCTCGGACCTTCCTGATGCCCCACAATTGACATTTGCCGAAGCCAGCCGAATCGCATTTCTCGAACTCGGCACCATTATAGGCACGGGCAAGTATCGTCCTCCGCCATTGGGCGGTTCGTTCAAAGGAGCCAAGGTTGGTACCTCACCAGCTTTCGGTTGCTCGGCGCAGATTGCCGAGGTTACCGTTGACCTCAAGACTGGCGAAATCACGGTCGGACATATCACCGGCGCCCATGATTGTGGCTATGCCATCAATGTCACGCAGGTCGAGGGTCAGATGCAGGGTTCGATGATGATGGGCATGGGGGAGGCGCTGATGGAGCAGATAATATATGACAACAAGGGCCGAATCGTGAATGCGAACCTCGCAGAATACAAAATTCCGACCGCGCTTGACATGCCTCATCTCGATGCAATCATCATCGAATCCAACGAACCGAGTGGCCCGTACGGTGCAAAAGAGGTCGGCGAGGGAGCGATAATGCCGGTTATTCCATCCATTCTCAACGCCATCTACGATGCAACGGGAGTGCGTATCGACGAGCTACCTGTGACGCCAGAAAGGCTGATAGCAGCACTACGTTCTAAGAATGACAAACGTGAAGCAGACGCCTAACGCGCACTAACCGCCGCTGGTAATCGCTTTCATGAATCAAGGGTAATTCGGATTGCTGATAGGAGATTCTTCAGTCTGATCAATTCTCTTGCTCTGCGAGAGCCATCCCTTCCCGCATGGCATCCAGATTTAGATCCTCTGTTCCTTTGGGAACACTTAACGAGATTGCCTTCGCCAGAGCGTCCGAAGTCACAAGTTGCAGAATGGAGTTCATGTAGCCGAGTATCACCATGTTGGCGACGATCTTGCGTCCAAACTTCCTGGAAGCGATATCAGTCGCACTTATGCCATATTCGCGAATTCCCTGCGGATTGAGATTCGAATCAGGTAACACCAGATCTTTATCACAAATCAGGATCCCTCCCGGCTTCAGATCGGAGATGAACTTCTCATAGCCAGGTTGAGTCATCGAAACGAGCACATCATGCTTTGAAGGTTCCAACTCGTAAATATCGGTATCCGAGATGATCACATCTCCGCGGCATTCACCACCTCTGGATTCGCTTCCGTAGGATTGGTTTTGAACAGCTTTCTTTCCATCGAAGACAGCCGACTGCCCCACGATATAGCTGGACATGACAATCCCCTGACCACCAAAGCCGACAAACCTAATTATCAACTTTCGCTCTCCATAGCTAATTTCTCGACCTGTTCTTTGGTGAGCCTGTGTAGCTCGGTCACGAATTCAGGTCTACTCTGATCACACAACTTGCCCACGACGATCTTGTCCTGTAGTTCGTCGTCAGACATAGTCTGGGCTTTGCTGATATTGACGGATTGTTCCTTGAACTTCTTGAGGAAACTCGTTCCATTTCGCAGACCGACTCTGCGCCCGTAATTCTCGGGACATTGAGAAACGATCTCGATAAAACTGAAGCCTTTTCTGGTCATAGCGTCTTGCATGGCCTTTTGGAGCTGAAACACATGATATGTTGTCCAGCGAGAGACATAGCTCGCCCCTGCCGCAACCACGAGGTCAGCGACCTTAAAAGGCGGCTCGATATTTCTGTACGGCGTCGAAGCTGTCTTCACACCCTCAGGAGTCGTTGGCGCAGCCTGCCCGCCGGTCATGCCGTAGATCATGTTATTCACCATGAATACGGTAAGATCGATATTGCGCCTCGCTGCGTGAATCAGGTGGTTTCCTCCGATGCCGGCAATGTCTCCGTCTCCGGCAATTGCGACTACTTTCATATCAGGGCGCATGATCTTCACACCTGTCGCAAATGCGATCGGTCGGCCATGAGTGGTGTGAAGAGTATCTGATTTGAAGTAAGGACTTGGAATCCATGACGAGCAGCCGATTCCGGAGACACAAACCATCTGCGTTGGATCCAGATCTAAGCTGTCGATTGCGTTGAGGAAAACATTCAAGACAGTTCCACAGCCGCATCCTACACAGAAGCGGTGCGGCAGGCTGTCCTTCCGAACATAATCTATCAGTCTGTGCTGAAGCTGGCTCATCAAGCGATCTCCACAATAGCTCTGGTGATCTCTTCCACCGAGTGAGAGACACCTCCGATCTTGGACACAGGCACCACTTTGCAGCCGACAAATCGTTCAATCTCTCTCGATATCTGTCCCAGGTTCATTTCAGGAACCAGTATGACATCAAGGTTCTTTCCAAACTCCGCCACCTGCTTTCGAGCAAATGGCCAGATGGTGATCAACCTCATGAAATCCACGTCCACACCCTCATTTCGAGCCTCTTTAACTGCGCCATAGGCTGGTCTGGCGGTAGCTCCAAATGATATGACGCCTACACGTGCTGTGCCGTCTTTGCCAATATCAGACTCAACACGAACAATCTTCTCTCTGTTGTCATCTATCTTGCGGTATATTCTTCTCACGAGTACATCGTGTACCTCGGGAGTAGATACGTCCCGCATGCCATTTGCCAGGTGAGTAGAGCCGGTCACGTGAACATTGCTCCCCTGGCCATAGTGAATCATCCCCGGAACGAGCTCGGACCCACCGAAAATATCCTCACCGACTTGAGCCGCTTTTCTCGCTGAAAATCTGGCTTCCAAAGGTTCTGGCATTACGACGCTTTCCCGTATATGGCCGATTTCTCCATCCATCAGCATAATCACCGGAGTCCGATAGGTGTCGGCGAGATCGAAGCAATCCCTTATGAGGTCGAAGCACTCCTGCGCGGAATTCGGGGAAAGAGCTATGATATTGTGATCACCGTGTGTTCCCCACCGCGCCTGCATGACATCGCCCTGGGCAGGCTTCGTGGCCTGTCCGGTCGAGGGTCCTGAGCGCTGCACATCGACTATCACACAGGGAGTTTCGGTCATGATCGCGTATCCCAGGTTCTCCTGCATAAGTGAGAAACCGGGGCCACTTGTGGCCGTCATCGTACGCGCGTCAGTCCAGGAAGCGCCAATGATCGCAGCTATGCTCGCGAGTTCGTCTTCCATCTGAACACAGATTCCTCCCGCTTTAGGGAGTTCCCTCGCCATCAATTCAGCCACCTCGCTCGCTGGCGTAATGGGATACCCCGCAAAGAAATCGCAGCCAGAGTAAAGCGCTCCATATGCACAGGCTTCATCACCGAGCAGAAAATACGTTTTACCCGCAAGGCGATCAAGATACCGTATCCTGTTGGTGTTATCTGTCACAACCTATTTCGTTTCCGTGTTGTCAGATTTTTGTGCATACGTTATAACAATCGCCAGCTCGGGGCACAGGAGTTCACATAGCTGGCATCCTGGGCATTTCTCCATGTCGGCGACGATTGGGAGATAATAGCCACGTCTGTTCAGCTTATTAGATGCCTGGAATACGTCTACCGGGCAGAATTCGATGCAGATATCACATCCCTTACAAAGATCCCCGTCAATCTCAATTGACTCAACGCTCTTCTTGCGTTTCTTGGGTGAACTTTGAGCAGACCTGTCAAGGCAGTCTTTATTGTCCATATCGATGCAGACTCAGTCACGACCGGTCGTGACATGCATGCGATTGTTTGACACCGTACATCCCGCAGTCCGGCTAAACGGCGATTACTACATTGTAGATATAATAGATGAGTTTGGAATTTCCAACCTGCTTTTTCTGGTGAAGGCCGATGATGATTTGTCCTGCAGCCAAGGCAAATCTGGACTTGGCATCGCGATCTACCCCAGACTATCGATCTGATCGACTTGACAACGGGTTTTTGTTCATTATGTTTCTAACTGTGAGAGATTTGAAGGATTCCGAACTTGTCTCCGGCAGTTGGAGTGCGAACCCGACAGTGACTGCCCCAGTTGTTTCGATAACGGGGCTGAGCCAATTATGAACATCACCGGCATAATACTCGCTGCAGGCATGTCTTCGAGGATGGGTGCGATTAACAAGCTTCTGCTGAAGTACAGGCACCATACGATTGTGGAGGAGACCCTGGAGCAATTATCGAATTCGATGGTTGACAATATACTGGTTGTCACCGGTTTTGAAAATGATCGGATCGAAGAACTGCTGTCCAAGAAGGTGACGGACAGGATCAGCATTATCCATAACTGCGACTACCATCTCGGAAGGGCAGAATCCATCAAATGCGCAGTTGGGCTCATTAAGAACAATGTCGATGCTCTCTTGTTTATGGTGGCAGATAAGCCCGGGGTGACGAGCGATCTGATTGCTGAAGCGATTGACCGATTCAGGAAAGATCGGCCTGCCATCCTCTATGTCGAGACACCAGCCGGTCGGGGCCATCCAATTGTATTCTCGAAAGAGGTGTTTGGTGACCTACTGCATATGCAGGGCGATCATGCCGGTGACAGACTGCTCGCGAAATACAGAGACGACACTGTCAAATTGAAAGACGATGCAGAGCAAATAGATGTCGATAGTGAGGCAGATTACCAGAGATTATTGAAACAAAATGCCGGTAAGAAGGTGCGTTGAGCATTTGCCATAGCAGATCTGCTTAGCCGGTCTCTTACAGACAGGATTGGTGGGAACCTATGAGTATTTTTGAGGAAATATGTGACAGACAAAAGGCAGGGAAGCCGTTTGTACTGGCTACTATCGTCAGAACCGCTGGAGCATCGCCGCGGGCACCGGGTGCGAAAATACTGGTACACCCTGACGGGAGCATTTCAGGAACGATCGGTGGCGGAACATTTGAGAAACAGGTAATAGAAGATTCTCTTGACCTGTTAGGGTCGACAAAGAACCATCTTTTGAAGAGATACAATTTCTCGGACATCGGCGAGGACACCATAGGCATGACCTGCGGGGGGGAGGCAGAAGTATTCTTCGAGGTCAGCGCCAAACCAAAACGTCTGATAATCGTCGGAGGAGGGCACATCTGTCGGGATCTCGTGAAGCTCGCCCTTGGATCTGATTTCCAGATTACAGTTGTCGATGATCGCCCCGAGATTCTCAAGGAGTATGATCGGCCGGTTACGATCGTGCAGACTGACTCAAGCTATCAAGAGAGTTTCCCGTCTCTTGATAGCGACTCTTATGTGGTTATCGTTACCCGCTCACATAAATACGACGAACCGGTCCTGGCTCAGGCCATAAAGCAGCCTTGTGCATACATCGGCATGATAGGATCCAGGGCAAAAGTCACCAAAGTACTGGCGACTCTGGAGGAGTCGGGAGTTGACCGATCGCTTCTTGAGCGAGTACATGCGCCGATTGGCCTGGACATAAAGGGAGAGGGCCCCTTTGAAATCGCCGTCTCAATTCTTGCCGAATTGATCGCAACGAAAAATGGCAGCAGCCTGAGCGTGAGATGATCCAGCACTCTGTTCGTGGAAGGGTAGTCGTTCGCGGCGCCGGTGAGATGGCATCCGGTGTTATCCGGTGTCTGGTTATGGCTGGATTCGAAGTGATTGCCATCGAGAAACCAGCTCCAACTTGTGTCAGACGCCCCGTATGCTTTGCCGAAGCGTTCTTCGAACAGAGAGTGACTGTTGAAGGCGTCACTGCTGTTCTGGTGAACTCAACGGAGGAAGCGACAGCAATCATGGGCAGCCGATCCGTTCCCCTCCTGATCGATCCGGAAGCGAAGCAATTGCCTGCTTTGGAACCGACGGCAGTTGTCGATGGTCGCATGCGAAAACGGGATGTCGATACTGATCTTGATATAGCTCCTATTGTGATCGGTCTTGGTCCCGGGTTTGTTGCAGGTGAGAATTGTCACGCTGCTGTGGAGACGAATAGAGGAAGGGATCTTGGGCGTGTTATCTATGCCGGTCGTCCCGAACCTTATACCGGCACTCCTGCTTCTGTTAACGGTTTCAGCCACGAAAGAGTTTTACGATCTCCCGCTGATGGAGTGTTCACCACGCACTGCGAAATTACCGATCTTGTCGAATCGGGCCAGGTTATCGGTGAGGTGGATGGAATCCCGGTTGTCGGTAGGATAGATGGGATGGTCAGGGGTATGATTCGTACCGGTATGGATGTTTCTTTTGGACAGAAGATCGGCGACATTGATCCTCGATGCAGGAAAGATCTCTGCTTCAAAATATCTGACAAAGCTCATGCAATTGGCAACGCGGCACTCCAAGCGCTTACGGAATTGCGGGCTACAGTGCTCGATCACTAGGCTGCTCTAAGCTTCAGCAATTAGCTGCGAACAAACGTATTCATTTCAGCGCTGGTTAGGAGGAGAATCTAACCAGAAACGCTGTCATGGAGCGTAGCAAATCACTAATTCTGATCGAATAATCATCTATGTATCATCATCTTCTACAGACTCGCGGAGTCTGTCACTCAGCCCACTTCTGGGTCTGACATATCTGGCCGCGGCCTCGGCTACAGTTTCGCCACTTTGATTTATGGCCCTGCCATTTGTGAAATAGTCTGTCTGCTGCTCGCCAGTCCTCCAGCCTTCAAAATGTATTCTGTCACCTGTGTGAACTGGCTTTCTGAACCGAACCGTGATCTCGGCCGTTACAGCGAATATCTCCTCAGCGAGGAGCGATTTTATCATCACCTCATCGAGCAAAGTTGCGACAATGCCGCCATGGAGAATTCTCTTATAGCCGGCATACACTTCATCGGCGGTGATATCACAGAATGCCCTCTCTCCATCCCAGAAAAAGTGAGCCTTCAGACCGACCTGGTTCTTCTGCCCGCACACAAAGCATCTCGGAACCGACGCAACCTCTTTCATGATTGGATTCCCTGTCAATGTCAAACCCAAGCCGGCGAGCAGTCTGCCGGCACTTAGACGTGTTAGTTCAACTCACAAGGAAAAGGTGCTGCGATCTTATCGCTTATTTCTCTTTCTTTATGCGATACTCACCACCGATGATCATTCGCATCGCCTCGGATGTACCTTCGTAAATCCTGGTGATTCTCGCATCCCTCCAGAGTCTCTCGGCATTGTAATCCTGTGTGTAACCGTAGCCTCCGTGGATCTGAATGTTCTCATCTCCAACGAACGAGGCGACTTCGGAAGCCTTCAGCTTAGCCATAGCGGCTTCCGTTGAAAAGCGCCCTCCCTCACAGCATTTGGCAAGTGCATGATAGAGCAGGTAACGCGAAGCGTCGATTTCAACTCTCATATCGGCAAACTTGAACTGCGTTGCCTGGAAACTGGCTATCGTCTTGCCAAACTGAACGCGGTTCTGGGCGTAGTCAACCGCTTCCGAGAAAGCCTGCTCTGCCATCCCGAGAGCTCCGGCAGCAACTCCCAATCTGCCGTAATCGAGCACATTCAGACAGACCCTAAGGCCTTTCCCGGGCTCCCCGATCATGTTCTCAGCAGGAATCTTGACATCCTGAAAATGGACGCTGCATGTCTTCGAGGATTGGATTCCCATCTTCTTTTCCGGCACCCCGACCGTAAGGCCATCGGTGTCACGCTCAACAAGAAAGCCGGCAGGGCCTTTTTCGGTCTTACAGAACACAACAAAGAGTCTTGCAATATCGGCAGATGTGATGAACTGTTTCTGGCCATTGAGAATGAAAGTATCCTTGTCAGATTCGGCTTTGGCTTGTATCGAGAATACGTCTGTCCCGGCATTGGGCTCTGTGATACAGAAGGATACGATAGCACCCTTGGCTGCTTGAGGCAGGTACTTTTGCTTTTGCTCCTCGTTTCCGAAGAGCTCAATCGATTTGCAGCCGAGGCTCAGGTGCGCAGCAAACAAGGTCGCCAGTCCACCATTCGCGCGCGCAAACTCTTCGATCATACAGGCGAGCGCGAACGGGTCAACTCCCATGCCACCATACTTCTCTGGAATGGAGGAGCCGAGATAGCCAAGATCTGCCAACTCTGATATTAATTCGTCAGGCAACCCTTCCTCATCAAGTTTCCTGGTGATGGGATACACGCGTTTCTCACAGAATTCACGTGCCAGTACACCTAACTCAAGCTGTTCATCCGTTAAACTAAACGAATTCAATTTTTCCTCCTCTGGTTCAAGTCGTCCGATTCTTGATAACGAAATATACATCATCTATGGTGCCCGGGGCAAGCCCAACTCTCGGTCACGGCATAATAAACCGACTGGCATTCACTACAAGCTGACCGCGCTTCGGCGAAATGCGGATTTTTCTGATTCCCCTTGCGCGGCATGCCTTTTTTGCATAAATTCCGAAAGATTTGACCAGCAATTTCACTGATGTTTCGCATATGAAGAACAATCTCGACGGAATCTTCAAACCCAAGTCAATCGCCATAATCGGGGCATCCAGTAGAGAGGGGACGATTGGCCATCGAATCTTGCATAATCTAATCGAGTACAATTTCAACGGCATGGTTTTTCCGGTCAATCCAAAGGCCAAGGTGATCCACTCGATAAAATGTTATGCGACAATTCGGCAGATTCCGGACGCAGTCGACCTGGCCATAATAGTCATTCCGAGTGAATATGTGGCTCAGGCAGTCGAAGAGTGCGGCGAGAAGGGTGTCAAGGGCGTAGTCGTCATATCTTCCGGATTTAGAGAAATCGGAGCAGAGGGTGCGGCCAAGGAAGCCGAACTGATGCAAATCGTTCGCAAATACAATATGCGAATGATCGGCCCCAACTGCTTTGGTGTCTTGAATACGGACACCGATGTCTCGATGAATGCAACGTTTTCAAGAGCACAGCCGCTGAAAGGAAAAGTCGGATTCATGTCCCAGTCGGGGGCTTTGGGTGAAGCGATTCTCGGATATGCCGAAGAGCTGAACCTCGGATTTTCGATGTTTGCTTCTGTAGGTAACAAAGCTGATATTTCCGGCAGCGCTCTGTTGGAGTACTGGCGTGATGACCCTCAAACTGAAGTTGTCCTTCTCTATCTTGAGAGCTTCGGTAACCCCGGGGAGTTCACCCGTATTGCTCGCGAAATGTCTCGCAATAAACCTATTGTTGCTGTCAAAGCCGGGCGTACGGATGCCGGAGCCAGTGCGGTCAGTTCACATACGGGAGTACTTGCAGGATTCGATATTGGCACGGATGCGCTCTTTCAGCAATGCGGTGTCCTGCGGGCAACGTCGGTTGACGAGCTCTTTGACACTGCCGTCGCACTCGCCAACCAGCCCCTGCCTCGTGGAGACAGGATTGCAGTCATCACAAACGCGGGTGGACCGGGGATTCTTGCTACTGACGCAGTAGTGAGCCTGGGAATGAGAATGGCGCTGTTCAGTGATAGGACGCTGGAACTGCTCAGGAACAATCTCCCCGCTGTGGCTTCCGTCAACAATCCGGTCGACGTAATCGCCGCCGGCGGAGCCGATTCCTACCGAATAGCGATGGATGCTGTCCTCTCCGATGACAATGTCGATGCCGTGATAGTCATTTTCGTTCCGCCGGTGGTGGTCGATCATCGTGCGGTGATAAGCGCCATCGTTGAGATGATCGAAAAGCATGAGAATGATAAGACAGTGCTCGGCTGTTTCATGGCAGTTGCCTCGGGTGTCGCCGGCTCCGAGCAGATGGTCAAGCACAGAATACCAATTTACACATTTCCCGAGTCTGCAGCAAAGGCGATGGCCGCATTGGTTCGTCGGCGCAATTGGATTAGCAGACCGGAAAGCGAGACCGTTACTTTCTCAGTCGACAACGGTCGCGTTGCACGAATCATCGACAGCGCGATAGAGCTAAACCGCTCGACGATCGTTGGCAGTGAGGCGCTGGATCTGCTCAAAGCCTACGGTGTCAGTGTTGCGAAGTCGATCAAAGCAGAGACCTTGCTTGATGCGAAACATGCGACATCAAAGCTCGGATTACCGGTTGTCATGAAAATCGATGACCCTCAAGTTTTGCACAAGACTGACGTCGGTGGGGTGAAAACTGATCTCAGGACTGAGACTGAAGTGGCAAGAGCCTTCGAGATGATGGAACGGGAATTCAGCAAGCCTGGAGAGGAATTCACGGGGGTTTTCATGCAGGAGATGGTACAGGGTGGTGTGGAGACGATCATCGGGATGCATCAGGATCAGACGTTCGGACCTTTGATAATGTTTGGGCTTGGAGGAGTCTATGTAGAAGTAATGAAGGATGTGGCTTTCAGGATCAATCCGGTAACTCCGTATAATGCGGAAGAAATGATCAAATCGATCAAAGGCTATCCGCTTCTCACGGGCTTCCGTGACGGTCCTGCTGTTGACCTAAAGTATCTTGAGGAGACGATTCTGCGACTCTCTCAACTGGTCTCGGATTTCCCGCAGTTGGAATCGTTCGATGTGAACCCCTTTATTGTGACTACCGACCGCAAGACCTCAAGAGCGGTAGATGCCAGGTTTGTGCTTAAGGGCCACGGTTTCACTTAGGCTGCCCGTTTCAAGCTTTGCCACAGCAAGAGCAAGATCAGCTGACCGGATTGACTTGACCGACGGCTTGTAGAAGACGAACTGCATGAAGTACGCACTGTCTAGCCGGCATGTAACTGATGATTCAGAGGCGCCGCATTTGGGATGGAAGGTAATATGATTACGATACCAGAACATGTTCTGACACTCGAGCCCTACCAGGCTGGGAAGTCGATAAGTGAACTAGCGCGCGAGACAAAACTGGGCCGCATCGTCAAGTTGTCCTCCAATGAGAACCCGCTCGGCCCTTCGCCAAAGGCAGTAGCCGCTGTGCAACAGGTAACTGCCGAACTGCATCGGTACGTAGATCCCCGTTCAACCGAACTGGTGGCTGCAATTGGCGATCGATATGGCAGGAATCCATCGCAGATTGTGTGCGCTCACGGCACCGATGCCTTGTTGGGGTACATCGTCAATGCCTTTACCTCAGAGCAGGATGAAGTCTTGACCTCGGAGGGGAGCTTTGTCGGGATTTATGTCAATGTCCGCAAACTGGACCGAAAGTTGCGGTTAGTTCCACTGAGGGATTATGCCTTTGACCTGGAAGCCCTGGCCGATTCGATCTCCGCTGATACCAGGATTGTCTACCTGGCCAATCCCAACAACCCGACCGGTACAGTATTCACCGGCGACCGGTTTGAAGCGTTTATGAACCGGATACCTCAAGATGTACTGGTCATTCTTGACGAGGCCTACTACGCCTATGCCGCCGAACAGCACGACTACCGAGATGGTCTGAGCTACCACTACGACAACCTGATAGTCACGCGCTCTCTGTCCAAAGCGTATGGATTGGCTGGACTCCGGATCGGTTTTGCCGTCGGACCAGAGTATCTTATTAGTGCACTTGCTAAAGTGAAGCTTCCGTTCGAACCGAACCTGTTAGCTCAAGTGGCAGCTATAGCGGCATTAGATGACACCGAATTCCTGGATCGAACAATCGAAGCCAATCGCCGATCGCTGGCACGGTTCACATCCTGCTTTGACGATTTGGGTATCCGGTATATAAAGACAGCCGCTAATTTCGTTCTGATTTTGCTGCCGACAGAAGAACATGCTCTGCGGTTTTTTGAGCACTGTCTTGACCAAGGTCTTATTGTCAGGCCGGCCAAACCTTTTGGGATTGGCAACGGCATACGTATATGTTCCGGCACCGACGATGAAACCGCCTTCGCCGTGAACGTGATTGAGCAGATATACGCACGCTTTGAGATGAAGTTGACTTAAGCGACCTAAAGCTAAGACATACTCTGCCTGACGACATACAGCGCGCCATTTTTCGCTCAAATTCCAAGAAACAGTAAAGCGACTATCAATTCATTTGTCGGCCTCGTGTCCATGAAGGCCAGGAAAGTGCCTTGATTGTCTTCAGACTTGATGCCAGAATCCCCAATGCGGGCAGAGGCATCTACCTCGCTTCCGGAAACCCAGAGAGGTCTCGATTGCGGAGAACTCCATTACAGGAAACCGCATGGCGCCAACGTTATTTCGGATACACTTCCATGCACGCCGCAGTTCAGTCGGAACGGGGCTTGGCGAGAGGGATCACAGTTTAAGTATATGGCTCCACGGGATTGCCTTGACGATAACCTCTCCAGGTCCTCCATCCGTGGCATCCTGAATTATTAAACCGTCGGTACCGAGGAGCGCCGTCAGTGCCGCGGACGATTTCTTAGGCGAAAAACGGACAACCGTGCGGCCAGCTTCTTCTCGTATGAAACCGGGCCAGATCAGTTTCCGTCCAGATTTGCGGATCGCCTCCGGCACCAATTGGGCCGGCTTTGGGCACAATCGGTAATCAGCTAACCCTGCCATTTTCTTTAGAGCGGGTATCAGGAACACGGAACAGGTAACAGCGGCGGATAGCGGGTTTCCAGGTAGACCAAACAGGACTTGTTTCTCGCGCACGGCGAAATAGACTGGCTTGCCGGGCTTGATTCGAACCTTGTGAAAAACTCGTTGCCACCCGCATGATTCAGCGATATCAACAACGAGATCCCGCTCACCGGCTGATACCCCGCCGCTGGTTACGATGACATCGTGCGACGAGAGAAGTACGTGCCGCAACTCCTTTTCCCTGTCCGGCAAGCGGGAGATGCGTTCCGCCCGGTCGCAATAAGGCGCGACCAGCGAGAGGATGGTGTAAGTATTGGAGTCGTATATGCCGTTGCCGGTCAGTTTGTCACCAGGATCAGTCAGTTCATCACCGGTACCTATTATCATTATCGAGGGCTTTCGGTAAGTCATCACCGAGCGCAAGCCGATCGCTGCTAGGACACCGATGTCGAGCTGGCCCAGCTTAGTCTCCTTGGTATATAGCTTCTGGCCGCAGGCTATGTCTTCCCCCGCTTCGCGGATATGCTGTCCGGGAACTGCAGGATTGAAGAAGCGAACCTCATCGTCGGCGTAGTCGGTTTCTTCGAATGGAACCACGGCATCGAATCGGTCCGGCACCCGAGTACCGGTCATCACCTTCACTGTGTGCCGATCGTCGACATGATTTGCAGCAGAGTCACCGGCAAATAGGGTGGAACTTATCGGGACCTCCCTGGGGCTGTCCGTCGAGCATTCCCTGAGCCATTGAGACTTTATGGCAAAACCGTCCATGGCCGAGTTCCTGAACGGCGCAACGTCGATTGGAGACACCACGTCCTGAGCCAACACGCACCCAATCGCGCTTTCAATCAGCCGCTCCTCAGTTCCGAGCCGACTGGTGTTCTCAAAGATCAGTTCACATGCTTCATCAAACTCAATCACGGTTTCCCTCCGTCGATGCGCAATAACCGGAACCTCCGGCAATCAGGTGCGGTGCCTTCGGCTAGTCGGAGATACGATACTTACTGCTGCCGGGACGTCCCTCAAACACTGCTGTTTTCCCAGCGGATTCTGTCGCCGACCCGAACCAGCCCACCCTCAGCGATTGAGGCGAATATGCCCAGGCGCGGCATGATACAATCTCCCACCGCCTGCCGAATCTGGCAGTCGTTGTGACATTCCTTCCCGATTTGGGTGATCACCAGTCGCACGCCGTCACCGATGCGCAATTGGTCGCCCACTGTGCTGAATGAAAAATCGATGCCGCGCGTGGTAATGTTCTCGGCAAAGTCGCCGGGCTTTACGTCAGGCAGGCGCTCACGAACGAGGTCAAATGCCTCAAACGGCAACAGCGATACCTGGCGCTCCGATCCGGCGTGAGCATCACCAACGATGCCGAAATTCTCTATGAACGACACCTCACCGATATTGCTCTTTCCCGATCCCTTCCGGGCAGAAATCGAAAGACGATACACCTCACCGTATTCAGTCATTAGAGCTATCTCCCGTCTCAGCCACCGCTAACCTCCAATGGCGGAGAAAGATGGCAAGGAGGTGGTTGGCTTGGCCGCATTATGGCAACCTCGGAATCGCTTCAGCCGCGCTAATTCCATGAATTCCGCTTGAGCCCGCCTGGAATCATCCGCAAGTAGATCGAAAAGATTGATATTGTTGGAATCATAGAGACAGGTATGCAGCAGACCGTCGGCAGTTAATCTAATTCGATCGCAGCCAGCGCAGAACGGGCTGCTGACCGAACTGATGAATCCGACTCTTATCCCGAGTGAGGGATCCGTGAAGTACCGAGCCGCGCTGTTGGCCCCAGTCGGTGCTGCCCGAAAGTCCCAAGGCAGCCGAGAGCGGATTTCTTCGCTCGAGACAAACCGCGGATCACCGGAAGCACTGTAACGATTCGGCATGAATTCTATGAACCGGATGTCCAGTCCGCGACTGTTGGCAAATGAAATCAACCGGTCAGCTTCATCATCATTGACACCTCGGATCAATACACAGTTCAGTTTGACGTCGCCGATATACTCGGCAGCTGCGTCAATCCCGGATATTACCCGGTTCAGAACGTGACTGCCGGTCAGCGCTCGAAACTTCGCTGGATCAAGTGTGTCGAGGCTTATGTTTGCAGAATCCAGTCCGGCCCTAGACAACTCCTTTGCCTTGGACTCGAGAAGAACGCCGTTGCTCGTGATAGCGGTGTGAACATCCTTATCCATTGCTTTGACAAAGGATACCAGTCGACACAGGCCTTTGGATAATGTTGGCTCGCCTCCCGTGAAACGGATTTTTCTTATGCCAGAGCCATGTAGGAACCTAATAGCCGAACACACTTTGTCTTCCACCGCCAAAACCGCCGGTCGGTATTTGCCTCCAGGCTGGCAGTACGAACACTGCAGATTGCAGGTCGATAGCAGCGACACACGCAGGTATCTGGGCGTATGACTCATCCTCACTCTCGAGTCTCCGTTTTCTTATCAAGAATGGTACTGCTCACAAGAGAGCCCAGTCCGCCATGATCCCCGGCTTCAAAGTGCGCGGGCACTTCGCTAACCCGTTCCGGACCGATTGTCGCCACGACATTATCGGGCAGCGTACCGGGCAATTCCTTCAAATGGCGCGTGACCAGTACCTTGGGGCGATCGGCTTGCCAATCGCCCTCGATAATCCAGATATCGATCTGCCGGCGGGTTATGTGCTGAAGTTGACAAATATCCAGCAAATCCGGTCGCGTAAAGATTGCAACTTCCTCATCACTCACAGCGACTGTTAATCCGGCGCCAGCCTGGCGGTGGCGATAGCTATCCTTGCCGCGCGTGTCAAACCGATGCGAATGCGAAGTGTGCTTAACGGTCGCCACTCGATAGCCCTCGCCGACAAGATAGCTGACCAGACCTTCAACTACGGTGGTCTTGCCTGAATTCTTGGCCCCCACCACAGCAAGCTCAACCATTGACACCCCCAAACGCCAGGTCCTCTGGACTATTTATATTCCGCCACTGACCTGCAGGCAAGGTTATTCCGCCGTGATCCAATGCGTTCAGAGCCTCCGCCATACGAAATTCACCATCCTGCCCGCATCGATAGAGAACTTCGAGTGAAGACTTATGATAGACTCCGCACAAGGGCTGCACACCGCTCGGTTCAATCAAACCCAGATACTGCTGACCGCGGTATTGAGTAACCACTGATGCAATCACTTCGGTACTCAGATCAAACAGATCGGCCGCTGTCAGAAAGCAGCTGTCAGTATCGCAGTCCTCGAGAGCGGCAATAACACCCGCCATAGGACCACGCGCCCTGGGGCTGTCCAACACCACCGCGTAGTCAAGCGACGAGAATTTGGCCGAGGCCCCTGCTACCAGCTTAACCTGTCTGAAACAGGCTTCACAGGTAGCTACAGTGCGTTCAAGCAATGACTGGCCATCTATTTGTATGAACAGCTTGTCGACTTTCATCCGGTGACTGCTGCCGCCGGCGAGTACATAGGCAGTGAAGTCACTTCTAATCATAAGGAACTATTGCCGGTTCGCGGCGGATGAGAGGTGATGCCACGGTCAGTAACTCCGAACACTTGCTTTCCATGCCATTCCGAAAAGAACACACCTTGAGTTACCACATTCTTCGGCCCAACGTCAGACAACAGGCTACATGTTACACAAAATCCATCGGCTGGTCAAGCGAATGATGCTATCGTCCGACGAATTCTCTCTGAGCTGGTCAACTCTTCCTGGAAAACTACTTGATTGCTCGATACGCGCAGCAAAAAAAGCTTTGGAACATGGTATCCGTCCGACTATTTTAATTTGCTGACGGCTTATTGGAAACGTTCAAGTTAGATCGAGATTATAGGATGAATGATGCTTCCGCAACTGAGCTATCGTTAACAGGGTACCGGGTTCTCGACCTGTCCCGGATTCTTGCCGGTCCATACTGCACCATGATTCTCGGGGATCAAGGCGCCGAGGTGATTAAGGTGGAGCAGCCGGGCACCGGCGATGATACCCGCACCTGGGGACCACCTTTCTCCGGCGGTGAAAGCGCCTACTATCTTTGCTGCAACCGGAACAAGAAATCAATCGTCATCGACCTCAAGCAACCTGCGGGCTTGGAACTCGTACGCGATCTGGTCAAAGTCTCCGATGTCCTGGTTGAGAATTTCACACCCGGTTTGACGAAACGCTTCGGTCTGGACTACGGAACGCTTCACGAACTCAACCCGCGACTGATCTACGCCTCCATCACGGCATACGGTCACGATGGCCCTTATCGGGAACGGCCCGGATACGATATGGTGCTCTCCGCTGTCGGCGGTCTCATGTGGATTACCGGCGAACAGGACGGGAACCCATGCAAAGTCGGTGTGGCGGTCACCGATGTGCTCACGGGTGTCTACGCGTCGAGTGCGATCACCTCCGCCCTGTTATGGCGGGAACGCTCCGGCCGGGGACAATTCCTCGACATCAGTCTCCTCGACGTCCAGGTCTCCGGTCTGGCCAACATCGCCAGTAACTACCTGGTCGCAGGCAAGGAGGCCCAGCGCTGGGGTACTGCGCACGAGTCGATTATTCCTTATCAGGTATTTAACACCAAGGACCGTCCGATTGCAATCGCGGTGGCGAATCAGAAACTATGGGTTAATTTCTGCAAGCTGGTCGGCAAGGAGGGCTGGCTGAGTGACCAGCGGTTCGAGTCTAATCCCAAGCGCGTCGAGAATCGCGAGACACTCCTGCCGCTTGTCGCCGCGTTGTTCGCTCAGAAGACGTGTGATGAGTGGATGGAACTGCTGGTCGGCGCAGCGATTCCGTGCGGTCCAGTCAACAATATGCAGCATCTGTTTGACGATCCGCAGGTGCGGCACAGGGGCATGATCGCCGAAGTGCCACATCCCACAATCGGCACGCTCCGTCTCACCGGAATACCTATTAAGGCTTCCGAAACGCCGGGAACCATTCGCCTTCACCCACCCCTCCTTGGCGAGCACACGGACGAGGTGCTGTCCGGAGTGCTGGATTACTCATCCGATCAAATCGAGGTGTTGAAAGCTCAGGGTGCAGTCACATAAGGCTGACCAGAGCGAGTAGTCGAACTACCCGCCTGTACAGATAACTCGGGCGGAATGTGTGAACACAGTTGCGCGCGTCTCACGAACAAAAGCACATAGCGTGATGTTGCATTTGCTCGCCACGTCGATCGCCATTGATGTCGGAGCGGATACGGCGGTGATCAATTCGATCCCAGCGCGAGCGCACTTGCCAACCATCTCCAGGCTGAGTCGGCTGGTGAGCGCCGCCCCCCGACCGGAGGTCCGGATGTCGGCCAGCAGGCACTTTCCGATTGCCTTGTCGAGCGCATTGTGGCGGCCAGTGTCCTCGGCGTAGGAGAGAATCTTTCCGGCCTCATCATATACAGCCGCTGCATGTGTCCCACCACTTGCTTCGAACAGACTCTGCCGCTTGCGTAGGGCGCCGTGGACGGAACGCAGCAGTTTGGCCTTGATTCTTAACGTATCGTCGACGCTTGGCAGTGCATCAATTCGCTCCTTGAGATTCTCACTCCCGCATGCTCCGCAGGAAGAAACGATCATCAAATTACGGCCTGCATCGCCGATCCTCGGAATCCTGTCAGCCAACCGGACGCGAATGATGTTAGGATCATCGTCGCATTTCTTGAGAGCTTCGAAATCGCCCATCTGCTCGACGATGCCCTCGGTAAGAAGGAAACCAACCGCCAAGGCTCGCCTGTCGGTGGGAGTGCACAGAAGTGTATAAGTTTCCACGCCCTCCACGTCGATCGTCATAGGGACTTCCACGACGACACAGACTTCCTCCTCCTTAGGCTGATCCGCAGCATCTCCCGTCGAGATGCGATCCGCCAGCACGTACCGCACGGCTTCTGGAGACTGGTCTGGTCTATCCTCGGTCAACTCACTCCACTCCATCGATGCACTGATTTTCGAATGTAGCGATGTCTTCGCAAATAACCGGCATTACTTGGGCGGAAGCAAGCCGATGTCCGGCTTCGGCTCCTTGGGTCGGTGGATCCGACGGAACTCGAAACCAGCTATGTTTAGCGTTGGCAGAGCACCACAAATTAGAACTGCCTGTCTCAGGATCAGTCCGCCCACCAGTCCTAATATCGCACCAATCGCAACGACGGTGGAAACGCCTGTTCCAGCTTCGGCTGTTGAGCGATATACGATTAGCATCAGAATTAGCGGCGCGGCCAGTCCAAGGATGAAGTATCCGATGATGAACATGCGCTTGCGCAGGATGCGCATCGCCGATTCTCTGGGGTCGGGCTGACGAAAAGCAGCCTGCAGGAAGAAAATGATTACAAGCACTTCCAGAACTACCAGGCCGGCCGCTTCGAGCGCCATTGTCCACAGAGGCTCCAGTGTGGCAGCGGTCGTACCGAACAACGTTATACCGAGCATGATAGCGAAATGACCAGTCACCGTCGCAGAGACAACGAATACCACCGGCACCACACCCGAGCGCCAGAACGGTATCCCTTTGGACGCGCTGAGCAGGATACCAGTGTAGGCCATCGTCCCGATGGCAAACACGAGTCCCGCAATAGCGATGACGTCAATGGTAGTTTTGCCTCCGGCCGTCGCACCGACATTCGTGAACTGATGAAGGATCAGATGCATGAACGACAAGATCATGAAACACGCAATTATCAAGGTGCCGCGGGCGATCCAGGAAGTCCCTGGCTTCATGGCGGCGAGAACGGCTCGGCTCGGCGAACCAAGGTCCGCAATGAGGAAGAGAGTTCCAATCAGGAGAGCCGGGAAACCGATCCACAGCCCAACGGTCGTAGACAGTTCGAGACCTGTTCCCAGGAATCTGTTGACGGCGGCGATCGTGTAAGCTCCGCCGCCGACGCCTCCGAGAAATAAGTAGACGGCAATAAGCCAACCCCAGTCATGTTGCAACTGACCATTAACTTTCGGATCCATAGCACTTCTCCCAAATGACTGCCCGCTGTATGCGGCCTGTCCGATTCTCTGGCACGATCACCTCGGAAAGAGGTAGTACACCTTGGGCTTGTTCCCGAACTCCAGATTCAGTACCTGCCCGCGCTCCTTCTTGATCAGGATGGACACTTCGCTGTTCGGGTCGTCGATAAGTCCGAATATACGTGCCTTGGCAGGGCACGCCTCTACGCACGCCGGCTGTTTGCCCTCGACGATCCTGTCCAGGCAAAAATCGCATTTCGTCGCCACGCCGACGCCTGATTTTTTCTCCCACGCCTTTTTCTGGAACTCCTCCAGAGGCGAAAGAGGGAGTCCATCGGGGAAATAACTCTCCCACTTCTCCACGCTGTACCGCGCGCCATAAGGACACGCCATCATGCAGTACTTGCATCCCATACACTTGTCTTTTTCCACTATCACGATCCCGTCGTCCCGCTTCTGTGTGGCTCCAGTAGGACACACTTCCATACACGATGGTTCCTCGCACTGCATGCAAAGCACAGGAAGGGCTTGCCGGACGGCATTGGGATAAGTGCCCACCTCACTCATTAGCACACGTGCCCAGAAAACGCCCGGTGGCGTATGGTTCGCGGTCTTGCAGGCCATGGCGCAGGCGTAACACCCGTAGCACCTCTTGAGATCGATGACCATTCCGTATTGTGGCATATCTGGCTCCGGTCGTGACGGTTTCACGACATCCTGACTCATTATTCGACTATTCATCTGCCTTGTAGATCTTCACTCGGGCGCAGATGTCCTGGTTGAAAGTAAGCGGATCGGTGTGATCCAGATCCATCTCCACCAAGTCGTTAAAGAATGTTCCCTTGTTCCTGGCAATAGGCATGTACTTGCCCCAGTGACCCGCGACGGCGGCTATGGCAAGATGATGTGGTTCGATCCCCTCGCTGAGGGAGACCCAGCCCTTTACACGATGGCCCTCCGGATTCTCAAGCCAGACCTTGTCGCCGTCAGCAATCCCCTTCGCCCTGGCTGTCTCCAAATGCATTTGCACTGCGTAAACGTTCGGATCCTCCTGCGAACATTCATCGAGATAAGGATTCTGCTGCGTCATCGAGTTGGTGTGCATGACTGCGCGCCAGTAGAAAGTGTGCATATCGTATTCAGGATTGTCTTCGGTGTGCGTTGGGCACGGATACCAGTCCGCTAGCGCTTTGAAGCGAGACCAGTCAAAGTCGAAAAAGTCCTTGCCGCCATATTCGTTCCACAGCTTGTCGATTTGCTCACCGGAGTCGATGAAGTACTCGAAGTAGATCGGTACCCTCGAGGGATTGAACCACTTCCAGTATACGTCCTCCTTCTTCTTCGGCCAGGTGAACACACCTGTTTTCCTCACATGTTCGAGGCCGTGCTTTTCGCCAAACCGGTCCTTGAGCAGGCGGTCGGTAACATCCTCCCAGGAATGAAAGACGCTACCGTCTTCCGTCAGCTTGTACTTTTCTTCCATCTCACCGCCATACCGCACTCCGATCGAGTCGTTGAGCCCCTTGTAGAAACGGCCGTGGATGTCGAGGCGCTTACAGATTTCCAGCATGACCTCGTTGAAATCGCGCCGTTCGTGTAGCGGGTCGACCACCGGCTGCCGGATTGTCCAGCCCCAATCGTCCTCACCTTGCGGATGAGAGAAGGTCGAGGGGAAGCTCACTGCCGGTGTGTAGCGCTCGAGGAAACAGGCATCAGGCAGCACGATATCCGCCACCGCCTCTTCAAATTCCGTGATATAAAGTTGGAACGAAAAGATAAAGTTGAATTTCTTCAGAAAGTTTTCCGTTACCGCCTCCGAATTGCCCATCGTCATTACGGAGTTAGAGCCAAAATTGATCATGACATCCGGCTTGTACGGGATTTTGAAGCGTTCCAGCATCTCGAACCATCTCGGGCTGGTTATGGTAAATGCATTATAAATCGAAGTCGGAAACATGTCGTGCAAATCCAGTCGGGTCGGTGCCTGCGGCACACGCATTGGGTATGGCTTGTGGTCGTACACCCAGGTCTTGGCGACCAGCAGACCGTCCGGACATGGGTACGGTATTTGATAAGGTTTGCCGGTCTTTTCGTATCCACTTCCGACCGCTGCTCCCAAACCGAGTGCGCTGCCGTAGGTGTCAGCCGCACCGACCATGTGGTTCACCATATCGATTGAGAGACAAGTCCAGCCGGAGTTAGTGTGTCCCTGGCTGCCACGGAAGAAGTGTGTCGCGACAGGACGTTTGGGGATCCTTTTCGGACCGTTGCTGGTCTCGATTGTGACCGTTGATCCGATCTCGGCCGCTTCGCCGAATTCCCTGGCAATGCGGCTAACGGTAGCAGCCGGCACCCAGGTGATCTTCTCTACATACTCCGGCGTATACCTCTTGACGTGTTCCTTCAAGAGGTCGAAGGACGGACGGCACTCTGTACCGTTGACAGGGTAGGTGCCGGTAAGCGCGACCTCGTGGGCTTCATCCTCGTACTCGACCCGCGTCACAGATGGATCGTTGTGGACCTTGGGGCAGTTATCGATCAGGTCCCACACGAGCGGCTTGTTGGTCTCCGGATCGCGCATGTATCGCCCGTCGGAGGGCTGAATTAGGTACGGACCATTGGTCTTGTACATCAAATACTCGGCGTCGTAGATGCCGTGTTCGTTGAGGAGCGAGTTGACCAGTCCGAGAGCCAGTGCACCATCTGTGCCGACACGGATTGGCACCCACTCGTGCGCTTTGGAGGCCTGGGCACTCTGGAAGGGATCGAAGACAATATTCTTGAAGCCGCGAGCCCGGGCGTCGGCAACCTGCGTGGCGTTCTGGACGGCCACGTGACCTGCGCCGTGTCCCTTGGAGCAACCGAAGTTCAGTGCGTAGTTACAGTGCGCGAAGTCCGGGATGATCGACCAGGATACATGCATGATGCCGTTCATGAAGTGGGCGCCGTTGCCGCAGTGCAGCCCGCCGCCGGATACCCAGTAGTTTGGTGTGCCGAAACCCTTCATGAAGCCGATGACCCCGAAACGGATCTCCGATGCCTGAGTCGTTGTCGCCTGGAAATAAGCCCCTCGCGGGTCTCGCTCGCGACACTCCTTCAGTTTCTGCACAATCGTGTCGAGTGCTTCTTCCCACGAGATACGCTTCCACATGGGATCGACCTTAAGCCCTTTCTCAGGATTGGTGCGTTTCAGAGGGTAATTCACCCGATAGGGATCGTATAACAACTGCTGCGCAGCCAAACCCTTAACGCAGATATGACCCCGCCCTGTGGGTGCATCCGGATTCCCGGCCAGCTCGGTGACGATTCCATTCTGACGGCGTGCCCTGATACCGCACATACAGTAGCATTGTCCACAACTGGTTGGTATCCAAACATCTTCGTCAACATGGGACTTGGGTGAAACGACCATGGATTGACTCCTGCTTCGTCTGAGTTAGTCCGGCTATTCCTGGCGAACGAAAACAAACCTGAGTATAACTCGGATAATCGCCAAGTCAAACAGTTTTTCGACGATCGAATGCAAATTTACACAGAAGAGGGGCTGTTGCCGAAGAGGGGTTTTGTGCTTCTGATCTAAAGAGCTACTTTGTGATGCGAGCACGCTCGCGATAAAATGCGGAGGAATGGTGGGATGAAGTTGGGGTTTGCTATCTTGTAGTTGTATCGATTGCACCTTTCTGGGTTACCAGCAGAGTAGGCGTTTCAGATTCAAGGCTGAAGCGGTGAAAGGCATCACACAAGCTTGTTCGAACCTTGGAACCAAGCCTTGGGGAATTGAGATCAAACGGCTATTTCTTACTTCAGCAGGCACATTGGGAAGATTGCTCAGGAGAATGAGACACTTCCTACCAATCTCCGGACACTAGTCGAGAGACGCTGCTGAGTCAGAAGACAACACTTAAGAGATCAATAGAGAATTTGTTGGTTGTAGCGGAAGAAGGCAAGCTCACGGATTCACTCAAGAAGCGGTTGGTTGTAAAGGAGTCTCAACTTCAGAATGTCGAGCGAGAGTTGGCGAATTTGACAGGCCAGATATCCACAATCGAAGACATCGACTCAGCGTGGGTGAGAAGGAAGCTCTCACGACTCAGCGAGCTGCTGCAGAATCACACCGAAGCTATCGGTGTATTTCGGACTGCATTGAAGAATGTGTTCCCCGACAAGCTTGTAGTCAGAGCAGTCGAACACTCCGGAAGAACTTCATCAAGATACATGGAAAGGTAATGCCGCTTAATATGCTCGCTGAAAGTGGACTTCCAATGGTGTTAAATAGCGGTGCAGGGACTTGCAACACCATTGGAACAATCATACCAGTCGAAGTGACCATCGTCCAAAACCGCAAAGTGGCCTAAAGACAGGGAGATACACACACGCAGAGAAACAGATTTCGTTTGCAGATGCAAGGTGGATTCTGAGATCTGGCAATGGGACACTCATGATTGCCTCGATTCCGCAATGCCATACCTACGAAAATATTTTCCAAACCTTAGGCTATGAATGCTCGTTTCAAACAGAAGGAAGAAAGTCAAGAAACCCGGTGTTACACTGACAGGTTCTGACAGGGGCAATGCCTATAATTACACAGGGTTAATATAACTTGTCCACTCGATGTCAATTCGAAGTCGCACGATCAGATTGGCAGAAGAGATGGTTCTTGTATTGACTGAGATTGAATATTGGTGTATTCTAGTTTAGCATCCTTCTGATCCTGACAACTGAGCAGAGAGCATTTGAAGAAATAGATATTACTTTAACGGGAGATGTGACAATGAAACGGGTGATTCTGTCCCTCACCCTCGCGTTGTTGATGCTGGGATTGGTCTGTCCCACGATCTCGCAAGCCGACGACAGCGCGACACCGGCCGCATCGAGCGCAAGCTCTGCCGCCGCACAAAGCACTCCTACCGCATCAGCCGAAACATTCCCGCCTGAAACTGAGAACAGCTCACTGGGGTCTGTTCTCGATGATCTCCTTGAAATGGCCTCATCGCTGACCGACCTGTTCGGAGACGATATCGAACCACCAAGCATGTCCGGCACTCCACCCGGAGATCCAGTAATCAGTGACAGTCGGCCGGATGGGGATGATGGTGGCTGGGATGATGACATGAAATGAGAATCCAGAATTTGGAGTAGAGGGTAATGGTCTCTCGGACATTCAATGTCACTGAGCAGAAAGTAGAGAAGCTGATTTCAGAGTCGAATTACTCTGAAGCACTAGCTTTGATTGAACAGCTGCGCAACTCGGTAGTCAAAAGCAACGCGCATATGTTGAAAGCGCGAATGTTCTATCTCCACTCCAAGTGTCTGTTCAAGTTAGGGAAATACCGCGAAGCTCTATTGAAGATCCGATCAGCAGCGCGTATTGTACGTGCAACAAATGACAATGCATTCCTTGCAGATATCAAGCATGTTCTTGGGTTAATCCTCATCCGCCTAGGAAGATTCGGTGATGCAGAGGAAGCCTTGACAGAATCCTATGTATTTTACAAGAGGACTCTCGACTACAAATCCTTGTTCTTTCCGCTCAGCCACATGGCTCAGCTTCATTACATTACCGGCAACTTCAGACGCTCATGTGAGGTGCTGGAGTTGACAATCAGGTATGCTGCCAAGTACCATTCTCAGGATAGAGTTGACAATGTTAAACGAAACCTGGCAAGAGTCCTCACATACATGGGGCAGTTCCAAAAGGCTAGCACTGTCCTGGATTCAGTATCTCCGTCACCATCTGACTTGAGAGCGCAAGCAAGCTCTACATTCCTTGAAGGTATGATTGCCGTTTTTCGATTGCAGGCCCCGCTCGGACAGTGCCATATTGAATGTGCACTGCGACTATTCTCAGAGTTGAAAATGCCACAAGACATCAACGTTTGTCTGGAATATCTGGGGCTTTTGTCGCACTTTGAAAGCAACTACGCCAAAGCACGCGAATGTTACCAGAAAGTTCTCGATATGCCGGAACCGACAGCATCGGCGGTGGCGCAGACTCTGCGTATGCTGACAGATGTCTATATCGCCGAAGAGAAATTCGACATCGCAGAAGAGACCGCTATCAAAGCCGAGGCATCAATCACCAAGATCAGCGAACGCATCGAACTCGGTGCGCTCTACCGTGCTTACGGTCAGATATATGCACACAAGAAAGAGAACGATTCCGCTCGCGACTATTTCAGTAAGTCGATCGATCTTCTGCGCGAGATAGGTGCGCGCTACGAACTCGCGCTGTCGTATCTCGCAGCCGGCAAGTCTGAGTCATACAGTTTCGATGAACGCATGCGTCATCTCGAAATGTCGCGGATGTTGTTTATCGAAATGGATGTCCCGAAACGGGTCGAGCAGGTTGATGATGCGGTCAGGATGTTGAGACTGGATTCGATACCCGATGTAATTCAGAGCGATAGCGAACCTGTCATCATAGCGGGCAGCAAGATCATGAAGAAGGTCCTTGTGCTCGCAAGGAGTGCTGCTGAGAGTGACATAAATGTCCTATTGACCGGTGAAACCGGCACAGGCAAGGATTTGCTGGCACGCTATGTCCATTGTCAAAGTGGACGAACCGGCGAGTTCATCACAGTCAACGCTGCGGCTATTCCGGACAGCATGGTGGAGGCCGAGCTATTTGGCTGTCGGAAGGGCTCATTTACTGGCGCTGAGGAGCACAAACGCGGATTGATCGAGGCTGCGGAGGGTGGGACGTTCTACCTGAACGAGATTGCCGACGCGACACTGGTCTTTCAAGCGAAGCTTCTGGAGGTTCTGGAGACACACGAAGTCCGAAGACTCGGCGAAACCACCAAACGCAAGGTAGATTTCCGATTGATTTCTGCAACCAACCACGACATCAAGAATCGCATCGCGGAGAGCGAATTCCGCGCGGATCTCTTCCACAGACTGAAGGAGCTTCAGATAGAGCTGCCAACACTTAGGCAGAGACTTGAAGAAATTCCATTTTTGCTGACCCATTTTGCCAGGCAGCTCTTTCCCAATGCCGATAATGATTCGATCTGCAATTTGTCCAAACAAGTTCCTCTCTCACTGACCGAGTACGAATGGCCGGGCAACGTCAGGGAGTTTAGAGCATTCTTGCACTCGTGTGCAATCGAGAGCAACGGAGACTACGGACGATTCCTGAAGCTTCTCCGCACGGTTGATCGTCACGAAGGAGGCGAGAGAGACAGGTTGGAGCGTATCCTAAAGGAGACACGTTGGAACCGGAGAGCTACCGCCCGCAGACTGGGAGTTTCCGAGGGCACCGTTCGCAACCGCATTAAGAAGTTCAGGCTCTCCCCTTAGTTTTCCTCAACTTGCGTAATTCACGGAGTACCTGTGCGCACTTCTACGCAACCAGTAATCCTCTGACCTTGATTATCTTAGCCACTAATCGCAATCGCGTTGCGTAGGATGATGCGTAAATCTGCGGGCGATCTCTCCTCATTTTTTGATTTCCAGATCAGTTTCTACTCAACTACAGCCGTTTACAGTCATGATTCGCAAAGTGCCATATTGGCATTTCATTTGCTATTAGTCCACAACAGAAAGTATGGAAAGGCTTGGTTAATGATCCTGTGAATGAAAATGGGGAATTCGCCATGAAGAAGAGAGTCAAAGCATCAAGGTATAATCATATAGTCACCGGACAGGATGGTGATGTTCTCGGATTTAATGCAATGTCGTGCGGACTCGGGAGTATTGATCCCGACAAGCGAGATCGCTTCGCTCAAATGACGGCTTCCAGGGAGCCGTTTGAGATCGACTCGGAAGATGAATTCTGCAAAGAGTTGTTCAGGGGTGGCTTTCTCATTCCAGAGGACCTGGATGAGCTGAGTTCAATCCGGGCAGCACATTATTCTGCAAGATTCAGTGAACAGTCCACCGGAATGACCATCATCCCGACTCTCAACTGCAACTTTGCCTGTGACTACTGCTACGAAGACTCAAGCGTACATGTCTCAAAGGACCCTTCCAAGAGAGCTATGTCCGAGGAGGTTCAGGACAATCTTGTGGAACTCGCGGAGTCCCGGATCAAGGAGAACTCAGTTTTCACAGTGACCTGGTACGGTGGAGAGCCGCTGCTGCGTCTTGACATTATTGAGTCACTCTCGAAGCGATTCAAGGAGATATGTGAGCGGAAGCAGTCGCGGTATTTTGCCGGAATAATCACGAATGGTTACTTGTTGACTCCCAGAACCGCAGTGATCCTGGCACAAAACGGTGTGAAATTCTGCCAGGTCACACTTGACGGCGTCAAAGCCGTACATGATTCAAGAAGACCGCTACGCGGCGGCTCTGGTACATTCGACCGAATAGTTGAGAACGTGACTGCTGTTTCGGAGCAGACGGACTTGACCCTATCCATTCGAATCAATGCCGACAACAGAAATAGCTCATCCATAAGCGAATTGCTGTGTGACTTACGGAAGCGCGGATTGCACGACCGAGAGAAGGTGAATATCTACTTCGGGCAGGTGCTTGAGTACTCGAACTCATGTCGTGATACCCCGGATTTCTGTATGGCAAACGAGGAGTTTGCTGACTTTCAGGTCGTTGCGTACAGGAAGGCTCTGGAGCTCGATTTCAGGATTTCAACATACCCATTCGCCAATTTGGGGAATTGTGGCGCAGTTAAGAGCGTAGCATCGATAATCGAACCGTCCGGTGATGTCCACAACTGCTGGAATACGGTCGGAAGGCATGACATGCGAACCGGTGATTTGACTCATGAAGGTGTCGACGCAACTCGGAATTCTATCAACTGGCTTGGTTGGACACCTTTCGCGGTGAAATGCAACGACTGCGAAGTTCTTCCCGTTTGTATGGGTGGCTGTCCTTATAGGTCGCTTTTCGGCGCAGACGAGAATGGTGGAGACAACGGCACATGCATTTGGTGGAAGTTTAATCTTAGAAAGATGTTGGAATTGTTCAGCGAAGCACAGAAGCGGGGCAAACTTGCTGTTTCGCAACGGAAGAGGTAAACAAGCGTGATTGTTCATAGTGTAGATCACGCTCAAATCACTCAAAGGAGGTTCAGATGAACTGGTTGGTGATCCCAATGCGTTCGGGTGACTTAGGCACTGTTTGTAGCATCGTCATATGCTGCAGTCAGGCATGTTTCTTCGATGTACATCCTTGCGTCCCCAACGCAGGTTGTTTCACAGATCCTGTGGTGCGCTAAGCGAAATGTGGAAGGTCAAGAATAACCTTGCCGCGTTAGACTGAAACGATTTTATTAAGAGAAAGGGCAATTCTATGAACTGGCTTGTTAATCCATCAGGTTCGCCGATCAAGGGTGGAGGTCCTGAATGCGTAATTCTACCTTGGATATGTATTAGTCTCTGTTTGCTCAACTGTGACTATTGTCTCGTTTACTTCTACGACGATCTAAAGTAGTAGTTGAGTCGGTGAAGATCCTGAGAATGCGAGAAGGATTCATAAGCGCTGTGGCACTCGGAAGTTTTGTTCGACCGTTTGATCGATTGCATAGGCGGGAAGCTGGCTTGCTCTGCGTGTGCATGGTCTACGTCATCGGCGGTGCCGTGAGCAATGTGGTTCAAGCATCACAGGTTGATTTGACCATACTTGCTGCTGTGCAGTATCTGATGGTGGCGTTTTGGGTCATCCTGACGGCAGCGGCAATCAGGTTTGCCGTGGTATCGGGAGCCGATGTTTCCCGGTATGGACTCTCTGGAGGGGTCGTTAGCTGGACGACAGTCATCTTCTGCTCTGCTTACACTATCTATGCTTTCACCAGCCGTTCGTCCATCCTTGTTCCACCGTTGCTCGGCACTTGGTTAGGTCTGTTCGGTGTTGTTGTCGAGGAGGTTGTGTTTCGCGTGATTTTGGTGCACCTGTTCAGGAAGCTACTCGGGCCGCTGAACCACAGCCTGTTTTACTCGATTCTCCTCAGCAGCCTGATCTGGTCATCTGTTCACATTCCTACGAAGGACTTCTCACTTGTAATCGGGCTATTCATAACGGCAATACTTGTGTCGACGTTTTACTGGTATACTCGAAGTCTCCTGCTTCCGATCTGGTTGCATGCCTTGGCTAACACGGGATTCGTTGGTGCGGGTGTGGCGGTGGTCCTGTATACTGCTGTCCTGGTTGTCCTGCGTTTCACCCGACATCGTAACAAGGTTGCACAGATGTCATGATCACTCTCAACAACATATGCTACCGCTATCCGAGAGCGGAGCGGTCTGCTCTCGATCGAGTTACTCTGACCGTTCGCCCCGGTGAGATATTCACTCTGCTCGGTCCCAATGGTGCCGGCAAGACTACGCTGATACGCATACTCTCCGGATTAATTATCCCACAGCAGGGGCAGGCATCCATCTGTGGGTACGACACGCTCAGAGATCAGTATGCCGCAAGGCAGCCACTCGGGTTGGTACTCGGCGACGAACGGACATTCTACTACCGACTTTCCGGGAGGCAGAACCTCGAGTTCTTCGGTGGGCTGCTGGGGCTACGAGGCAGACGCATTGCCGACCGGATCAATGAAGTGCTGGAGATGGTCGGCATGACGGACTCCGCGAAGCATCCGTTTATGAAGTTCAGTACTGGAATGAGAAAGCGTCTGAACTTCGCGCGTGCGCTTCTGTCGGATCCGTCTGTCTATCTGCTCGATGAACCGAACAGCGGCGTCGATCCTGCGTCTGCGTCCCATATCAGGGAGATCATCCTCGACCTGAAAAAAAGGGGCAAGACAATACTTCTCACGACGCACAACCTTCAGGAAGCCGAGAGATTGTCTGACGCGATAGGATTTCTGAAAGCCGGAATCTTGCTTCGAACGGGATCTGTCTCGGAGTTCAGAAGCGGTATCGAACGGAGCTGCATATCCGCGATTTTCGGCGCGAATGGGACTCCAATCAATGTTGAGATGGAGAAGCTCGTCAAGAGAATCAGAGTCTGCAGCCCGGACAGCAACGTGACCGTGAACGACAATCGTATCAGCATTTCATTGAGCGACAAGCTCGAAGCAAATGAAGTGATCAATCTGCTTTCCGGATCTTCGCTTCACCTGGAGGACGTCCGCTATGGAGACGCATCCCTCGAAGATGTCTTCTTCCACTTGGCTGGAGGCGGCAATGTATAAAGGCTACCTGTTCATCAAGCGTGGCATTGTAACAATGCTGAGCTACAGAACTGCGCTGGTGCTGGGCATCGTCGGAAGCTTCATCGGACTGCTGCAATTCTCTTTCATGGGGAGGTTCCTCACGGAAGGGAACAGTTTTCCGGCTCTGAACGCATACGGTGGAAACTTGCTTGCTTATCTGATAATCGGTACGGCGTTCACGAGCTTTGTTGGAGTCTCTCTCGGTTCGTTTCAGAACACCATCAGAAGCGAGCAACAGATGGGTACTCTTGAGTACCTGCTGATCACAAACACGAAGCTAGAGCTTCTACTCTCGTACTCAGGATTGGTCAGTTTCCTCGGTACGCTCCTGAATGTCACGCTGCTATTACTTGTAGTAATCTTCGTCTTTGACATTCCCATGGAGGTGAATCTGGCTGGGGCCGCAGTCTGCATTCTGCTCACGATCACGTCGCTCTCGGGAATTGGCTTGATGGGTGCGGGAATTATCATGGTGACCAAAGTTGGGGACCCTGTGACATGGATATTCACAACGCTCACGGGTCTGCTAAGCGGCGTACTGTTTCCGGTGGAATACCTGCCCGGAGCGTTGAAAGCCATATCGATGCTTCTGCCGACTACACATGCCCTTCATGCACTGCGACTCACTCTGACGCAGAATGCGTCTATCGAGCAAATTTCTTCCCAGCTGCTCTTTCTCTTGATAGCATCCGCAATCACAGTCCCGTTGGGATTCTTCTCAATACGTGCCGGATTTAACAAGGCCAGAAGGGATGGTACGCTGGCACATTACTGATTGACTACGAAGGGAGGCTCTATGTCCAATGAAGCGCTCGTCAGGGAGACCGGAACCGAGATGGTCAGGCGACCCAGTACTTGGAGCGACGTCGTGAATCTGTTCGTCTCTCCACGCTCGACCTTTGAATCAGTTTCTCGGAGGGCTCGATGGGTTATACCCTTCCTGCTTCTGGTACTGTGCGCTGTAGTCTTTGAAGTCTCCGTGAGTGGGACCAGAATGGACGATCTTAAGTTACAGGTCAAGAACGATCCGGATATGTCGCAGGATGATATCCAGCATCGTCTCGACAATATCGAAAACCAACGGTCTCCGGAATTGGTCAGTCTCCGAACCGGGCTTGGTGTCCTCGCGTTGGGCGTGCTGGAATTCGCCAAGCTACTTGGATTGTCGATTGTGTTGCTGCTTTTCTGCATGCTGTTCGTGAGCGAGTTGAGGTTCGTAGCGATCCTGTCGATCTGCGCATTCAGTTCACTGATATTGATCCCCGAGATAGCCTTGAAGATTCCTTTGATTCTCTTGAAAGGGACGACTCATATATGGTTCAGCCCGGCAGCACTCTTTTCCGGCATGGATGAGAATAACCTCATGTTCAGATTCATGCAGAGCATCGACATCTTTACTATTTGGAAGATGATTCTAGTCGGAATGGGATTACATACGGTGTTCGGCATTGCGAAATCAAAGTCCTACTTAATTGTGACGGTTCTCTTCCTACTTTGGGTCGCTGGTCACTCTCTGCTGGGAGGGCTGATACATATAGCCTAATACACCTGCACGTTACGATTGGACAGAAAGCTCTTGTGTGGGTTGCGAAACTGCATTCGAAGTACGAAGAGCGGTTATGTCTCTCAGCAAAATTTCTTCAAGCAAGTTTCCCCTGAGTGTCCAAATAGCGGTGCAGGGACTTGCAGCACCATTGGATATTCGATACCATTCGAAGTGGCCGTCAATTAGGAGCGAAAGGCGGCTTGACGGCAGCGGCACGCTCACAGTCAGCAAATGCTAACCAAACCGTATCTCAGGTCACCTCCCCTATGTGTCCACTTTCTGCTGAAACGCGACAATATACTGGATGCGATACACTACGTCGTCTATATCAAGCTCGCAACGTCAGTCCGCATCTCCGGCCTCGGACTGCTCCAGGTCGTCGTTTGGAATGAATGCAATGCCTTCAACCACTATGGTCGCGCCATCGGGGTTTAGGGGCTCGTCCCAAGCCATCCCGCCGAAACTTATAACGATCTGATATAGGTGATCCATGTTGACACGACCCGATTGCATGGATAGGTCTACCTTGATCGTCCGTGCCCTATCAGTAGGGAGAGGCGGAAGCCTAACCAGCCCTCTCCATTCGCCTAGATGATTAGGGGCGTCGATGAAGGTGAGCCATATTCTCTCCCCCCCCAAATTCACCTCGAATTCTAAGGATCATGGTGTAATCGGACAAGGAGAAGACCGTGCGACCCGCATGCGAGGGATAGGGGTCACTCGATTCGATGGAGACAGATGCCCAGGTCGGTAGGCCAAGCCAATTCTTGCCTTCAGTGAAGAAACTCGCCGGTATCCACCAGTCCCGCCGTCCTCTCTCTACATCGGTATAAATCCTCCAATGTGCCTTCAGATTCTCTCCGGGAACCAGGGCGCCTTGCAGCAGTGTAGAATCGACGACTGATCCCTGGGGTGGGCTTCTCCATACGACTGTCGTATCGATCTGGGAGACCGCCCACAAAGCTGCATCCCTTACAACGAAGCAATTATCCCGCGATCCCGTCCTGAGCCAAGCGAGGGCATCGGGGTGTCCAATCTTTCCAAGGGCGAGAGCAATCTCCTCTTTGAGAAGTGGTTCTTTGCAGTCTCCGGCCTCCTCGAGAGCAGGAATGGCCCGCCGATCTCCGATTTCGCCCAGTGCCCAAGCCGACATGCACCGAACGTTGTTATCTGGGTCCTGAAGTGCATCAATCAGCGCTTCTACTTCTGATGGCGTCATCAGGAGGTTTTGGAAGCGGTTCCAAAGCCCATCTAGACCCTTGGACCATGCCGGCCGACTTATTAGCCCGATGGATTCCGCCGCATAATAACGAACTTGGGGCTGGGTATCGGTCAGCGCATTGATTGCCAAGGAGCTGGCGCGTGCACTTCCCCGCATGTTCCCAAGGGCTTTGATGCTATTCTCTCGAATCCACGCGTTCTCGTCTTGACAAGCTTTCCCCAACTCTCCAAGCGCACCATGATTCTTGACAAGGGACAGTGCCACACCGGCATAATACCAAACTCGATACGATCCAGTGCTCGAATGAACGGCATCTACGAGTCGAGGTATTACACTTGGGCTCGCCTTGGAAAGAGCCGCGGCTACCTCCTCCAAATCGCTTCCACCATGGATCAGTGTGTGAAGCAGTTCGTCCACAAAGGGATCTATTGCATTTGGGTGTCCAATCCTCATCATGGTTGACTTGATCCAATAATGCCCTGGGTGGCCGTTTGCCAGCGCCAACTTCAGACGCGGCAGGGCCGGCCCAGAATGCTCAGTAAGGCAAACCATCGCTTGGTCGCAGAGCCAGTCATCAGAATAGGAATCGAAGCACCCAATAATCGCATCAACTGCCGAAGTGTGGCCCCTCTCAGATAGAACCCCTAATGCCCAGAGTGCCCACAATTGGATATCGTCATATCCATATGCACGGGCCTCAAGATCAAGGAGTCCCCCGCGAAGCGTTGTCTTCCGTGGATATTCTGCGACTAGAGTGGAATCAAGACTAAAGGCCAATTCTATGGCCGCGGCTGATACTGAACGGAAGTCGACAAGACCTCGATCTCGGAAATCCTGCTTTGTGCTATCATCATCAAAGTACCGAGCCTCATAATCAGCCGTGTAGTTCACAACCGTGTTCAGGTGGCCAATAAGTCTATCCACCGCGTCATTCGGATGGCCGCTGACCGCCTGGCGGATCGGCAAGACAAACGCAAGTGTACAAATGACAGATATGAACACCGCTTCACAACAGATAGTGCGTTTCACATCAAACCTCCTATAACCGAAGAGTAGGTTGTAGCGAACACATGTCGATTCAAACAAAGCATTTTGTGGTGTTGCACAGTGAACAGTCTCGATTCCAAAACCATTGTACGTCGTCAGAACGTTTCGGACATTTTGGTTTTGAATTTAGGGGATTATTCTGTCTTTGGCAAGTATGATATCTGGCTGTCATCTTGCTGTTGATCCCACTCCACTTGATGCAGCCGGGTTGTTCTGTCGCCTTTATTGCATAGGGTACCGAGAATCAAGTAGACGCAGGGACTTGCAACGCTATTGGAATATCTCTACCGTTTGAAGTGATTGTGACCTCCAAGCGAAATGCAGCCTGATTGCATTGATATGATCTCACTTGCCGTCGGATTTCTTCCATCGGAACCGGTAATCTGGCGGTCCTGTGGACGGTGAGAGTCTGAGATCTTCTACCTTCGTGTGACGAGTACACGAATCTGCTCAGGCAACGGTAAACACCGGACACAAACAGGCAATAGCAATAGGAGCTTAGACAGAGTATTCTGTCCCGTGTCTCCCGTTATTGTCCGTTGTTCTGGTCAAATTTGTTAGTAAGATGTAGGAAAGAGTTGCGTGTCAACGTGGCTTGGCCAACCTTTATGGAACTGAAAACCAGAGAAGAGAAGATCAAAGAGCAAATGCCATCTGTTGCCAAGCTCACTCCGATTTCCCGGTCTCGTACGTTTGCATCAAAGACCTTTCGCCACGCTTACCCCGGATCAGAAAGGGGGATTCTTTGTATTTGGGATCCCACATTTGCGCGAGAAAAAGCTTGACTGAAAACGGCGGTATTCTTATAATGAAATTACCAAACAGGATTCAGGTTCGGTCCGATCGCGTTCTTCATCCAAAGTTACAGACTTCTGGATCGCCTTAAACTAATTTCGGGAATGTTGTTCTAGGCACCTTCATGGTTGATTGGCCAGATTAGAACAGCGGCGAGGAATGGTGTAATCCCGGTAAAACGTACTCATCGCACCGCCATGAATTGGTGGTGGTGAGCGGAAGCAGACCGATGAGATCGAAGGTATGTGCATCATCAGTGCAAAAATCTTCAGATTCAGCAACCTTTTGCCCCAAAGGGAGGGAGAGCGATGAGAAGCTTCAACCGCAGTGAACCGACGGGACACAATTATCTGGGAATTACCCTAAGTGTCCTAGTCCTGCTCATGGCGTGTCAGCAGACTGCCACTGCTGCACAGCCCATTGACAGGCAGAACATTGTCATGCTGGGAGATGTGTCTTTGACACAGGTTGGTGAGCAGAAACACATGGGACAATTCGGCGAAGGGAAGATGTCGAGACAGCTCGACTTGAGTCAAGTTGTTGTCCAGCCCTATGTTGGTGAGGAATTGCTGCCGCGAGAGCAAATCGCGCTCGAAATCAGCGGGCAGAGCACAGAGCTGTTGGATCGGCTGATGGCAATGGAGTTCGATCCCAATTGCACAGATTGCGAAGGGAAAATCGAGGAATTGCTGACTTCACGAACCGCGTTGTCACAGAAGGACCTGGAAGATGCCGCGTTTCAGGATGTAGAACTCGAAAACACGCTGACCTACGCTCGGAGTCTTGGGCTGCTGTCCCCCGAGTGGGTCGAGAGCGTGACCTATATCGACGGATTGACCGCACTTATCGCGAGCTACGGACAGGATCGTAATGGAAGGCAGACCTTCGCAGTGCGGTTCTCTTTTGCGGAATTAAGCAAATCCTTGGTCATGCAATTTGAATCCACGAGGCTGATCCTTAGCGATCAGTATGGTGGGTGCACAATCGACCTGCAGACCGGGATTGCGACTGTGGACGGTATCACAGGCACGAAAGAAAATTGTAGCTATTGGGAGTGTGTAGCCAATTGTTTTGGGGGAATAGGTGGTCTACCAGGAATCATATGTGGGGCGTTACTGGGTGTGTGCGTTGCTGCACCTAACCCCGTCACGTGTGGGGCAGCTGCCGTCTGCTTTGGAGCTGTTGGTGCGTACTGCCTGATAGACTGCAATGATCCATGTACTCACTGTGTTTGTCCAGATGACCCTATTACTCTCAAGGGAAGAGTCCTGACGGAAGGAGGTTCACCCTGGGGTGGTGTGGAAATCTGTGTATTCGACTGCGCAGGGACTCCGCTGGGAGCCGGTTACTGCGTGATTACAGGTGACGACGGTCGTTTCTCGCTGGCATTCGAAGCACCCTCATTCAATATTGTTATCGGCTTCTGGCGGGGATGCGATCCCGTATATGTTACTGACTGTTTACCTCCGACACCGGGAGTCTGGGATTTTGGTGACCAGGTGTTCCCCCCGTGTGATGCAAACCTGCTGCTCAACCTATTTGAAGCAGGAGTGTACTGCTACGTGTTACCGTGTGGTTCTGATGAACCAGTGGCTGCTTGCCAAACTGATGGTTCCGGCACCTGTGTGGTATCGGTAGCACCGGGATCATATTGGTTCGTTTTCCTCAGAGATTGTGACTGCTGGCAATACTACACCGAGTGCTTGGACATTCCAGCCGGGAACTGGCAAATTGATATCGGTCCTCTTCCATCTTGTCAAACCGAAATATGCCTGGAAGGCAGAGTCCTCCACTCAAATGGCAGTGCGTGGTCGAATCTCGATGTAATAATTGCGGACTGCAATTACAGTCCTATCACGTCGACAACAACCGATGGATCGGGGAGTTACTCAATCTGTTTCAGCGCACAGGACTTCGCATTCGTGTTTGACCGTGGCTGCTGTTCAGGAGAACTCCTCGGTACTGAGTGTATATCTGCGATCCCCTGTAACTATACAGTTGGTGATTTCACATTGGACGACTGCATCACAGATATAGATGCGCCCAGCGGTTTCTCATGTACCCCTGGTTGTGGTGCGATATCAATGAGTTGGAACTCGGTTTCAGGAGCCGAGGGATATTGTATCTATAGGGATAACTCGCAGCTCACCTGTATATCGGGTACGAGCTATACCGATAACAGTCCTGGGACATCCCAGAGGTGTTACAAGGTTACGGCAGTGTTAGGAAATTGCGAGTCCGGTTACTCCAACCAATCCTGCTGTACCGCCGGTCAGGAACTACCTGCACCGGGCAATTTCTCATGCACGCCTGGCTGTGGTACGATATCAATGAGTTGGAACTCTGTTCCTGGCGCAGATGAGTACTGTGTTTATAAAGACGGTGTACAACAAACCTGTGTGGCTACTACGAACTGGACCGATAACAATCCTGGCACATCACAGCGCTGTTACAAGGTCACAGCCAGAAACGAGATGTGTGGCGAATCTGGATATTCCAATGAATCCTGCTGCACGGCCAGTGGGGATCTACCTGCACCGGGCAATTTCTCATGCACGCCTGGCTGTGGTACGATATCAATGAGTTGGAACTCTGTTCC
>JAHJOQ010000061.1 GCA_018820315.1 Candidatus Zixiibacteriota bacterium
CACATAGAGGGAACAGTCAGGCTGCTCGCATCGAGTGGTGTTGATGTTCCCACATATCGAGAAAGCACGAATGTCGCCAAACCGGCACAAAGCATAATGGTGAATCGGACTGTGTAACTGATCGGAAAGGATCTCGACTAGGATGTCGCTGTTTCAGGGATTGGAAATGGGCAAGAGAGCTCTGCTGGCACACCAGTTGTCGCTCAATACCGCCGGTCACAATATCTCTAACGTCAATACTCCCGGCTATACACGTCAAAGGGTTGTCACGACGAATGCATATCCTATGGACACGCCATTCGGTCAGATGGGAGTCGGCGTCGATGTCACCAGGATCGAGCACATAAGGGATCAGTTCCTCACCGATCGGTGGCGTAGCGAGAATCAGAATCTGAGTGGCTGGAGCGCCAAGGCAAGGGCATTTGTGCAACTCGAAGGATTCCTGAATGAACCGCAGGATATAAGCCTTGGAGGAATGCTGAATGATTTCTGGGCAGCATGGCAGGACCTGTCAACTAATCCCGAGGCGCCAGAGTCTCGCAACGCGGTACTGCAGCAGGCTCATGTCGTCACAAATGGATTCCACCAATTAGATAGTCAGCTGACCGATCTGACAAGATCCGTCGATGCTGATATTGCCAGCCGTGTAGACGAGATCAACAGCATCGCGGCGGGAATTGCGGGCCTCAACCAGCAGATAGCGACTGCAGAAATCGGTGGTGACAGCGCCAATGACTTACGCGACAGGCGCGACCATCTGATCGATAGTCTCTCGGAATATTCCAATGTCACAGCCCGCGAAGATGAGCGCGGTAGAGCAGTCGTCTATATCGGGGCAATGGCGATAGTGGACGGGTCCGACTCCATCGCATTGCAGACAAATATCGTAAGCGGAGATGAGGGCACCAGGACCACAATTACCTGGCAGCATTCCAAGATGGAAGTGGGGTTCTCTGGTGGTGAGATGGGCGCGCTGATTGAAATGCGAGATACCGTCCTGAAGAACTACAAAGATGAACTCGATAATTTGGCAAATGCCATTATAGACAAAGTAAATGAGGCGCATGTTGCTGGCTCCGGTTTGGACAGCGTTTCGGGACGTGTCTTCTTTGATCCGCTCGCCAGAGGCGCGGGTGGCATTTCCGTCAACAGGGAGATCGAAAGCGACATTACAAGAATAGCTGCATCGATGAGCGGAGAGGTTGGAGATGGATCTAACGCGCTTACGATTGCCGATGTGCTGAAGAATGACCGCATGATGAACAGCAATACAGCAACGATTGAAGAATATTATAACTCGATTGTCGGCACTGCAGGGATGCAGGTGCGTGAAGCCAACAATCAATCTGAAAACTATTCACTTCTGGTGCAACAAATCGAAAACTCTCGTCAATCGGTGCAGGGTGTATCTCTTGACGAAGAGATGGCAAATATGATCAAATTTCAGCATGCATACGAGGCGGCGGCGAGGGTGATAACTTTCATCGATAGCGCTCTGGACACGCTGATCAATGGCACCGGTGTGACCGGCAGATAAAACCAGAAAGGAAGAGCTGTGCTAATTCTGACAAGGAAGTTAGGAGAAAGCATCACGATCGGTGACAATATCAAGGTCACTGTCCTCGGCATTTACGGGAGGCAGGTAAGACTCGGAATTGAAGCACCCCTGAAAGTCGTTGTTCACCGTGAAGAGATCTACGTCAAGATTCAAAACGAGAACCGCAAGGCATCCGAGACAGTGAAAGAGGATTTGGGAAGCGTTGTCAGGCTTCTGCGAGACAAATTCAAGGATGAAATTGGATCGGGCAAGAAGAAGAAAACAGACATCAAATACAGGACTGACAAGAACGCAGACGAACATAACAAGAGGTCACCGGAGTAATGGGCATTTTCAGAAAAAAGTCAAAGAAGGATGATCCTCCACGGGATCGGCAGTCGCATGAACCGATGCAGCCCAAGAATCTCCAGGAGAAGTCGAAATACGGCCAAAGGTCCAAGATAGATGAGTCCATACTTCGCAATGGACCGGACAAAGGCTTCGTTTGGTATGAAGAGGGATAGAGACCCATGCGAGTCACCAATCAGATGATATCGGATCAGGTTGTTCGTAATCTGGGGCAGAACATCAACCGATTTATGAAGCTCGAGAATATGATGTCTACCGGGCGCAGGATCAACAATCCATCAGATGATCCTATTGGCACGGTGCGCGATCTAGGCTATCGTTCAAAAATAGCCCAGTATGATCAGTTTGCGAAGAACATCTCGCATGCAAAGACTTGGCTTTCTCACGTTGACCTGGCTTTATCCGAAATGAACGATCTGCTCATCTCTGCGAAGGAGATCGCCGTCAGTCTTGCCAATGACAGCTTCGATGCCAACGCGCGAGAAGCTGCAGCTAATGAGATTGAATCGATATTCGAACAGATCCTTCAGGCGGGAAACGCCAAGCTGGATAGCAGATACCTGTTCAGCGGTCAGAGAACACTACAGTCGTCATTCCGCGCGACCGGCGTCGGTGTCGTCTATGAAGGTGATTCCGGAAATATTAATGTAGAAGTCGAATCAGGTGCGCGTATTGCGATCAATCTGATCGGCTCAAGCCTTCTGACCAAAGCACTAAACTCGCTTGGGTCTGATGCTGATCTCAACGTGGGCGTGGAAGGCAACACACTGCTCTCCGATCTGCACGGCGGCAATGGTATTGACCTGTCGACCGGAATTTTCAATGTCACGGATGAGAATCTCGGCATCACCGTACCTGTCGATGTATCCGCATCGACAGATCTCGATGATGTCATAGCCTCCGTGAACGCACAACTCGCAGCCGGAGGCATTACCAATGTGACTGCCGAACTCGGCCCTGAAGGTAACAACCTGAAACTTATAGCGACCGACAGAGCGGAAATCAGTCTGGATACCTCTCTCGATAACATCAACAGTGGAACGGGAGTCGATCTGGACAGTGGAGTATTCGAAATTCATAACACCGATCATACTACTAGTGTCATGGTCAATGTCTCTTCGGCATCCACGATTGGAGAAGTGATTACTGAAATCAATTCGCAGCTAGCCGCTGCCGGGATTGCAAATGTAACGGCATCGCTTAATCCTGCCGGAACCGGCCTGCAAATTCAAGATGCGAATGCTGTCCCATTGGGTTTGAGCATCTCGGAAGCAGATTCCGTGAGCGGTACTGCTGGCGATCTGGGCATTGTCGGCGATATTAGCCCAAACCTCGTAGGATCTGATCTCAATCCGCGACCTGAATTCTCGATCACAGATACAGGCTCGGGAAGCACAGTCGCGCAGGATCTCGGCATTACTGGAAACATGAATTACGCACTTGTTGGAACTGATCTTGATCCGATTCTAATCCCTGATACATTGCTCTCTTCGCTCAATAATGGCCTAGGATTCGATCTAGGCGAAATCCAGATTTCTCAAGGTGACTCCACTACCATCATCGATCTTGGATCGTCCACGTTGACGACAGTCCAGGATGTAGTCGATGCAATTAACTCGAGCGGACTTGATATCACGGCAGCCATCAATTCAACCTCGAAGGGCATATCGATTACGAATAACGATGATACGAAGACTCTGATTGTCAAGGACATTGATGAGAGCAAAGCGGCGCATCAGCTTGGTATAGCTGGTTCACCAGACGTGATGGGAAGCCTTCTGGTACTGATCGATGCTTTGCGAGAAGATGACGCAGAGGTCGTCAGGTCTGTCATCGAGGGTGTTGACAGTGGCAGGGATGGTCTCCTGGATCACCGTGCGGCGGCAGGTGCAAGAGTGATCAGACTTGAGACGACGGAATTGAGATCGACGGAGTATCGGCTCAATTTCACTAAGCTTCTCTCGGAAACTGAAGATGCTGATATAACTAAACTGGTTGCTGATCTTGCGCAACAGGAATCGCTCTATACAGCGGCTCTGCAGGCGGCGTCGAAGATCATCCAGCCGTCACTACTCGATTTCATCAGATAGGATCATGTATGAAGATAGCGACGCTTAGATTTGGCGAACTGGATGTTCCGGAAGACAAGATGGTCGAGTTCCCAAAGGGGATATTGGGATTCGAACAGTTTCAGAAATATGTGATTCTCCAGAACGAGGATTCGGAGCCCTTTAAATGGATGCAATCGATTGAGGATCCGAATCTGGCGTTTGTTATAGCGAACCCTGCATTCTTCTTCCCGAACTACAAGATTGAGATGCACATCAGGGAACTGAATGAGATCAATGTCGCAGAAAGCAGCTGTGTTGAGACTTATGTGATCGTGACCATTCCGAAAGATATCTCTCAGATGTCGGCAAATTTGCAGGGTCCGTTGCTGATCAACACGGACGACAACCTCGGCAAGCAGGTGGTTTTCGTGAATAGCCGGTATACCATCCGGCACTTGATCATGGATGAACTGAAGAAGAAAAGCGGAAAGAACAAAACAGAGCCGCTCGCGCTGCAGATCTGACAAACATTGTCAGTTCCGTGCAAGCATAAATGCACTGGATTGTGGCTTCATCATTGGAAGAGGATGACATGGAAGCACAGAGAGCCGCATGGCTGAAGGCTAAGATTGCCGAATCTCCGGACGACTACTCCAATTATCTTGAGCTGGCTGACCTCCACATTATGGACGGACAATATCAATCAGCATATGATTGCATATCTGCGCTGGTCGTCAAACTCCCGGAATCAATTGATGTCCTCACAACAGCTGGGGCTTTAGCCGTCAAGCTGGAGAGATACAGCGAGGCATTAGAGTATCTTGAGCGGGCGTCACTGCTTGATCCAAATGACAAGAATATATATCACAATATAGGGCTATTGAACGCCACAATGCAGAGACTTCCAGAGGCTGAGATTGCGTTCAGGAGGGTCGTGGAGATTGATCCGGTGGAGGCCGATGGCTGGAACGATCTTGCGGTCGTGCTGGCTCACGAAGAAAAGATCAAGGATGCTAAGAAGACTTTCGAAATTGCACTTGGGAAGAATCCGAACTACGAGAAATCATACGAGAACTACATCGAATTTTGTATTTGCGAGAAAATGCGTGAGGATGGCCTCGCCGCCCTTGAGAAGCTGAGCGAGATAAGTCCGGAGCATAGCAATATTCCTTCCTGGAAGGACATGCTCGACAAATTTTCAGATACGGTCGTGACGAATGTCTCTTCAGGCGATTCCGCGCCATGTGTCAGCGGCCTCAAGATTGCATTTTTCGCAACGCAGGATTCATTTGCTGACGGCATACTGGCTCACCTTGCAGCCGGGAACGAAATCAAGAGATTCTCAAGTGATTCTGTTCAGCAGATGGCAGAACTGATGCAATGGGCTGATCTGGCATGGTTCGAGTGGTGCGATCAACTGCTAATCCAGGCCACTAAGCTTCACAAGACATGCAAGATAATCTGCCGCCTGCATTCGTATGAGGCGTTTACTCAGATGCCAGCGGAAGTCGACTGGACCAAAATTGATCGACTGATTCTGGTCAATCAGAATGTGGCGGATGTGCTAAACGAATTCCACAATATCGTCGTAAAGAAAGAGATTATCCACAATGGAGTGGATCTGAACAAGTTCACGATTCCGAACGGCAAGACTTTTGGGAAGAAGATTTGCTCGCTTGGCTACATCAATTATAAGAAGAATCCCGGTCTGTTGTTGTATTGTTTCAAGGCCATTCATGACTACGACCCGGAATTTGAATTCTTCATCGCGGGCCGACATCAGGATCCAAGGATCAAAATCTATTTCGATCACATGATCAAAAGGCTCGACCTGCCGATTCATTTGCAGGACTGGGTCGAGGATGTCCCGGCGTATCTCAAAGATAAAGATTTCGTGATTTCCACGTCGCTGTTTGAATCGTTTCACTACTCGATCGCTGAGGGCATGGCTTCCGGTCTGCTGCCACTGGTGCATGCGTGGCCGGGTGCTGAAAATGTCTATCCGGAAGAATACTTGTTCAATACGCCGGATGAATGCGTAACATTGTTGGATCGTCTGATGAAATCAGACCGCAAGACACTGGTCACAGCCATTCGCGAATACATTAGCAACAATTTCTCGCAAAGGAAACAAATCGTCAAGTTCGAACGATTGATTGCTGATCTTGACCGGCAGTCTGAAACGGCGACCAATGCACCGCTTGTCCCCGCGACAGTCACAAAAAGCGAAGTTGATTACGGAAAAGTGTCGATTATCATTCCTACCTATAACAGGGCAGAGTATCTCGAAGAAGCTATCGAATCAGCCCTCAATCAGACATATCAGAACTGTGAGATCATCGTTTGCGATGATGCCTCGACGGATGACACGGCGGCTGTTCTGAAGAAGTTCGAAAACAGCATTACGGTGCTCAAGCACCAAACTAACCGTGGTGTTTCTGCGGCTCTCAATACTTGTATCCGTTCATCTGATGGCGAATATATCTCGTGGCTCTCATCCGATGATGTCTATATGCCGGAAAAGGTGCAGACGGAGATTGAATTCCTGCATCAAAACCCAGGAATCGGCATGGTCTATTCGGATTTCTTCTACATCGATAGATTCTCCAACCGTGGACAGAGGGCCAAAGTCCAGCCGCTGACCGAGGGGAACGAACGGACGGAGTTGTTTGAGCGAAACCCGATCAATGGATGCTCGGTGATGTTCCGGAAACAGTGCCTCAACGAGACCGGCTGCTTCGACGAAGAGCTTGGTGGGCGCGCCGGTTACACCGCCGATGGTGCTATGTGGCATAAGATGGTGCACTTCCACAGGATTAGATTCCTTGACAAACCACTCTTGTACTATCGGGTTCATGGGGACAATGTAGCGAATCGCATGGATACGAGAAAGGCATGGAGCGAATACAGAGAATATATGAAGAAATGGTTTACCGAGCAGGATGCGATCGAGCGGCAAACAGAAACGGTTGTTCGCTGACGAACCGACATAGTTAACAAGCAGACGCAGGCAAGGAGATATGGATGGCGAAGATATTGGTTACAGGAAGTAAGGGAACTCTCGGACAACCGCTCGTAGCTGAACTGCAGGCGCGCGGGCATGAAGTATGGGGAGTAGATCTGCAACACCAGGCAGACGACAACTACATAAGAGCGGACGTATCCAATTACCGTCAGCTTGAGCGCGTGTTCGATCAAAATTACGACTATGTCTACCATCTGGCGGCAGAATTCGGTCGCATAAATGGTGAGGAGTACTATGACACACTTTGGGAAAGCAATGTCATAGGGACCCGCAACATACTGGAATGGCAGAAGAAGAAAGGCTTCAAACTGATATTCGCCTCATCTTCCGAGATATACGGTGATAAGCATGCGGATATTCTGAGTGAAGACATCCCTCTCAATCATTCGATTATACAGCATAACGACTATGCTACAACCAAGTGGGTGAACGAAATTCAGATCATGAATTTCGAACGCCGATACGAAGTCCCGGTGGTCAGGCTGAGGTTTTTCAACGCCTATGGCCCCGGTGAATTCTATCACCACTATCGCTCGGTTGTATGCCTTTTCTGCTATCGTGCGCTGAAGGGGATACCGTATCAGGTCTTTCTCGGTTATCACAGAGTATTCATGTATATCGATGACTTCATCCCAACGCTGGCATCAGTCTGCGAGAATTTCAAAGCTGGTGAAGTCTACAATATAGGCGGCACTGAATTCAGAAGCGTGCGTGAGCTGTCGGATCTGATCCTGCAGTACACTGGTGCGCCGAGCAGTCTTGTAGAGTATCTGCCCGAGGACAAGCACAATGTTATGAACAAGAAACCCGATATTTCGAAGGCGAGCGAAGCGTTTGGGCACGACCCGCGCATTCCGCTGGAAGTTGGAGTCCCGAGGACAATTGAATGGATGAAGCAGATGTACAGGCTGGGAAGTCCTGTATTGGCAAACAGGAGTCCTAATCGGATTCTGCGCGTGCCGATGAATGTAGGCTAGATGAAAGATGAACTGATGGGCAATACAAAGAAGAAGCAAAGAAAGACGACTCGCAGAAAGAAGACAGAGTCTCCGCGCAATCGCAAGAGCGCTGAAATAGGTCCCAATACGGCTTATTCCGAAATCATCGACAAGGCTCAGATGTCTCTTGATCGGGGTGAGTTTGCCTCTGCTGAGACGAATGCGGAGAGTCTTTTGACAAAAGAGGTCCGTGATACCGCCCAGAGTGCATATGTCTTCGCACTGAGACTCGCAGCGTTTGCTGCAGCGAATCAACACAAGTTCGAGCTGGCGAAGAATCGATCAATGGAAGCTCTGCGCTTTGACAACGAGATGCTGGACTTCCACTACCTGTTGTCGTATGTCTGCGGCGAACTGGATGAACACGAGTTGGTCGTTGTCTATGCTCAACGTTACCTCGATATTCATCACAATATTGAGTCGGGAAAACATCAGGAACTGCCATTCGCAGGTACTTATGATTCTATTCACGAGGTCCTGAACGGCATCGCTGTCAGTCTCCGTGAGCAACGAAAACTGCAGGAGGCCATCAAATATTTCGAGCAGGCGATTCAGATCAAACCGCAATTCGCCGTGGCTTACATCAATCTCGCCAGACTCGCTGATCAGCAAGGCCAGCGCGATGATGCTCTGAGAATCATCGATAAGGGAATCGTAGCCTGTCCCGGAGTTGGCGAACTAAAGATGCTCCGCGATTCGATATCGGCATCCAGACCTTCAGTGTCTCTTTGCATGATTGTCAAGAATGAGGAGAAGATGCTCCCGAGAGCTCTTAAGAGTGTGCAGGGAGTCGTTGATGAGATCGTGGTTGTCGACACGGGATCGACGGACAAGACGGTAGAGATTGCAGAATCTTTCGGTGCAAAAGTGTTCCACCATGAGTGGGAGCGTGACTTCTCAAAAGCACGCAATCAATCGCTGAGCTATGCAAGCAGGGAGTGGATATTTATTCTGGATGCAGACGAAGAGTTGGTGCGAGATGACATACCGCTCTTAAAGGAAATGCTGCAACAAAAGGGCAACGATCTTATCTCGGTTTCTGTGTTCAATGTCAGCGACGATGAAGGCCATGCATCATTCCTTCCCTCGATAAGGTTCTTCCGTCGGTCGGTCGGAGCCTATTACGATGGCATCGTGCACAATCAGCTCAAGTTCGACGAGAAACAGTATGTTGTGTTACGAGGCGGAGTCAAGATCAAGCATTATGGCTATGGATTGTCGCAAGAGGAGATGAAGAAGAAAGTGCGGCGATCTCGTGAATTGCTGATTAAGCAGCTTGAAGATGAGCCGAACGATCCTTTTGCCAACATGAATCTGGCACAGTTGTATCGAGGGGAAAGCGCAACTCCGTCGGCAGAGCAGTGTGACAAAATCATCTTGCATGCGCAGCGCGTGATCGACAATACCGATCCCTCGTCTGCTGATCGCGGCCACCTGCACTTGATGGCATTGCACCAATTAGCGTCTGCCTACTTCTTCAAGGCAGAATATGATACAGCTCGAGAACAGTGCCTGAAGGCTCTCGAGTACAAGGCCGATTACCTCGATCCGATCATCACTCTCGGATACATCTGCTCGCAGACCGGCAAATGGTCTGAGGCAAGGCAATGGTATGAGAGTTATCTTCGCGCAAGAAGAGAATTCAAGGATGCTAATGAGACCCAGTCAATTATCCTGCTCAATTATAAGAGTGAACAGAATGCTCTGTACGGAATAGCCGAGGCCTACGAATGCGAGGGGAATACCGACGAGGCAATTCTCTGGTACGAGAAAGTCCAGAAGGTTCGTGAATGCTACCTGACCTCCTGCCTCCGCTTGGCACAGCTATATTTCAACAAAGAGGATTACGTTAGCGCGATAAAGTGCGCAACGCGTCACCTCAAGGAGAATCAGAGCGCGTGGCCGGCGCATTTCATTCTCGGTGAAAGCTGCAGGATTGTCGGCAGAACTGCAGAAGCTGAGCAGCACTTGGCGGCTGCGGTAGAGATGTGCGAGGATAGTCGTGACATCCTCCACGCTTTGCTCAAACTCTATTTCTACACTGATAGGTTGGCGGAGGCTAATTCAATCGTGGATCGCCTGCTGTCGAAGTTCCCTGATTTCACATATCCCGCTTGCCTCATGGGGGATGTCAAGTATGCTGTGGGCGAGTATGCTGCGGCCATCGAACGGTACGAGAAATGCGGTGACGCAGGAGAACGTGACGCTCAGACCTGGAACAATCTCGGAAACTCATACTTCAGACTGGAGCAATTTGCAAAGGCAGAACAATGCTACAGGCGAGCTCTTGCGATTGCCCCCGAAATGGCGCACGCAAATAGAAACCTCGGTGTGAGTTTGGCGAAGTCAGGAAGAACCGGAGAGGCTGCAGAAGTTCTCTCATCATTTCTTGAACTCGCGCCCGATGATTTTGCGGTCGCGCACCTTCTCGGAGATATCATGTTCGAGAAAGGGGAATTCGACAGCGCGCTGAAGATGTACGAGCTGTGCGTTACACTTGCTCCGAGTTCATTCGTGGTCATTACGAAACTGGCCGATATATACAGCAAGCAGGGGTTCATCGACTCGGCTAGACTTGGATACCATCAGGCGCTGCAGATCAATCCCAACTACGATCCTGCAAGAAAAAGTTTGGAAGCTCTGGAGGGAGAGACTGCGAGGAGTACCTGATTATGATGGTCACTCGGAACATCGCTCTTATGGTTCTGTCTGTGTTGGCGCTGGCGCACTGCAGTACTGCACAAAACAGGATCGTTGTCGTAACTGACTCGCTCTCTGGGATCTTGCCGCCAGATGATTTGCTGACAGAGTTATTCGGACAGACTTTCAATCGGTATGAATTCTATGATTATGTGCCGGATCCTCTCGATGTGTATGAGTATTCCTGCCTCATCTTGACTTCACGGAATGCAGCAATTGCTTGCACCATCGAAAATATCGATCGGTTCATACGATCTGGTGGTGGCTTGATTTGTGGCGGCGGCATTCCCTACTATCTGGTAACCACTGACAGTATTGTACCCATAAGAGATTGGTTTGACTGCGAAGGGTACCTCAACGGATCGGGCAAGATGTTTACGGCAGACGGCGGGATGGATTTCGGCTTGTCGACCGGCGAATTGATCGACAACACTCCCTGCGGGCTCGGATTCGGCGGACATCAAGGTCCCGGAACTAGAACTGAAGTGCTTGCAAACTGGACCTGCAATGGAGAATTTTCATCGATCGCCGCATTGTCCGCCCGTTACGGCGCCGGTCGCGCCACCTATCTATCGAGGATAACCTCCAGCGAGCCTCTGAGGCAGCTATTTGTGACTTCGATTGGCAAATCCCTCGAATACGTGTGGGGAGATGCGAATAACTCCGGTGAGGTAGATATTGATGATGTCGTGTTTCTAGTCGATTACATTTTCAGTGATGGTTCACCACCGGAGGTCTGGAACGCTGCCGATCCTTCCGGGGATGGGTTGCTTGATATAGACGATGTTATCTCAGTGGTTGGATGGGTCTTTCTCGGCGAGAAGAAGCTTAGAGCCGGAAGAATAGACTAGCCTACAAGTCTGGAAGCACCCCACGGCGGAGAGTTGCGACGAAAATTTGTTGCACAACGCGATTAGCTCACCATATATTACTATTACAAGCATAGCACCGGCCGTCAACAAACCGTATTCTCATTTACTTTGAACATTATGCGGCTTGATGCGTCAATTAATATGCAGGCTTGCGATTGTGTAAATGGGATGGGCTGCCGAAGTATATGTGGACATGTGGCAGGTTACATGAGAGTTCAGCTCACACACGGGGAGGCTACAATGTTGAGATCTAGATCTTTTCAGTCTGGAACATTTGCAGTTGTCTATGCGCTTTTGATTATACTGAGCGGCTGCAGCGGGGATAAGTCGACACCGCCGGATGCAGAGGGCGACGGGCCAACGGGCACTCTGGTGGCAGTCAGCGGCTGCGGAGGCTTTCAGCTTTCAGCGGATTCCGACACCGTCAGCGCTGATCAGAGCTGCATTGAGTATAGCTATGATGCGGATAGCATTCTACGGTTGACGCACAGGAATGCAGGCTTCAATTGTTGTTCGGAGTTATCGGCAGAGATCACTGTCGAAGAGGGTGTCATCACGATTTTGGAGATTGAATCTCTTGTCGGTGGGGGGTGTCATTGCCTATGCCTTTATGACATGGAATTCGAGATTGCTGGTCTCACTCCGGGTGACTACGACGTCACTGTCATAGAGCCATACTGGCAGGGAAACACTGAGACGCTCGAGTTTGCTGTCAACTTGGCCAGCCAACCTTCCGGAACGTATTGTGTAAACAGAGATACCTATCCATGGGGTGTCCTTGGGTGACCAGAGGGGAGATTCGTCGGAACAAGCAGGTGCAAATCGCATGGGCTCACATTTGGCCAGGACACTATCCCCAGCGACATGAGTTGTTTGGAGTATGAGGTTGTCAATGATACGCTTCTTCATTTGACTCATCTAAACGCCGAGTTTAACTGCTGTTCTGAAGCCCGGTCCAACATAATGTTCAATGGGAGGACAATATTCATACAGGAGACGGAGTATCTGCCTGGATATCCGTGCTTGTGCAACTGTCTCATTGACCTGGAGTTCGAAATAGTGCGACTGGTTCCCGGCACGTATACGATAATAGTGACGGAGCCTCACAGACGTCCTAGCGAAGAAGTACTCTCCTGCACGATAGACCTCATAAGTCAACCGGACGGAATCTGCTGCGTCGAAAGGATTCGGTGATACCGGAACTGATCTAGCCTCTTATAAATTAGAAACCCCGGCAGAGTCTAATGCCGGGGTTCAAAGCGCAGAGTTTAGAAGTAATCTCTACGGATTCGATTTCTTGAAATCATCCATGAATGCGACCAGCCGCTCGATTCCGGCGAGTGTCATCGCGTTGTACATCGAAGCTCTGATTCCGCCAACTGATCGGTGCCCTTTGAGGCCGACCAATCCGGCAGCCTTAGCCTCAGCAATGAACTTCTTCTCAAGGTCTTCGTCCCGCATTCTCATGGTGACATTCATCCATGAGCGACTCTCGACCTCAGTTGTGCCCTTGAAGTAACCACCTGAGTTATCGATCGCACCATAGAGCGTTTTCTGCTTTTGGTCGTTGACCTTCTCGACTGCAGTAAGGCCGCCCTGTTTCTTGATCCATCTCAGCACCAGCATTACCATATAGATGCCGTACGCTGGCGGAGTATTGAAAAGAGAGTCTTTTTCGATGTATGTAGCATACGAGAGCATTGCATTGAGTCCTTCTTTCGCACGGGCGGCAAGATCCTTGTGCATGATAACCAGTGTCACTCCGGCAGGACCGAGATTCTTCTGAGCGCCTGCGTAGATCATCTGAAACATGTCAAATGGCAATGTGCGAGAGAATATATCAGATGACATGTCACAGATCAGCGGAACATTCCCGGTATCCGGGAATCTGTGCCATTGGGTTCCGAAGATTGTGTTGTTGGATGTCATGTGGACATAACAGGCGTCAGGGCTGAGATTCAGCGACTGCGGCAGATAGGTGAAGTTCTTATCATCGCTGCTGCCAGCCAGATTCACATTACCGATAATCTTTGCTTCTTTGATGGCCTTCTTCGACCAGACGCCGGTATTGACATAATCAGCAGACTTGCCGTCTTTCAGGAAATTAAGCGGAATAGTGGCGAATTGCATGCTGGCTCCGCCGCCCATGAAGAGTATGTGATAATCCTCGGATAGACCGGCCAATTCTCTGATAAGAGCTTTCGTCTCGGCAAGGATTTCAGCAAATTCAGGGGAGCGGTGACTGGTCTCGAGAATGGACATCCCGGTGCCCTTATAGTCGAGTAGCTCCGCTTGCATCTCCTCTAGAACAGGCAGCGGCAGCGTGGATGGTCCCGGATTGAAATTATATATACGTTTGGTCATTGCAGACTCCTTTCGGCTATTTACCCTTTACAAATTCACCGATCAATCGATCGACAACCTCGCCAATGCGAAGAAGGTTCTCTTTGGTCGATGCTCCGATGTGGGGAAGACATACCGTATTCGGTGCGCCGGTGAGAGGTGTACTCTCTGGAGGATCGCTGTACCAGACATCTGTTGCGTATCCTTTGATCTTGCCGGAGACCAGGGCTGCCGCGACGTCCTCCTCGATAACACATTTTCCGCGACCGGTATTTACGATGTATACACCGTCTTTCATTTTCGCGATGAGGCTCTTGTTCACTATCCCCTTGGTCTCATCTGTCAGCGGAGCATGCAGAGAGATATAATCACACTTGCTGATGAACTGATCAATGTCGCCGATCATCTCCGCAAACGCATGCTCTCTTACGAACGGATCAAACGCGACTACGGTCATGCCGAAAGCCTTCGCTCTCTTCGCGACCTCAGTCCCGATGTTGCCGACACCCAGTAATCCAAGAGTTTTGCCGTAAAGCTCGGTGCGTTTGAGCTCTTTCTTGATCCACTCACCTTTCTTCATGGAAGTGTCGCCAGCGACAACATGGTTCGGTAGGGCAAGCATAAGAGTAAATGCGAGTTCAGCGACTGCGATAGCCGAGGCCTCTGCCGTATTACTGACAATGATACCTTTTTCCTTGGCATACGGACGATCGATATTGTCGAGTCCGACTCCGCCTCGGATGATCATCTTCAGCTTCGGTGCAGCGTCGATGTACTCTTTTGTGCATTTCGTCTTGCTACGGACGAGCACGATGTCGCAATCTCCGACCTGTCCCTTGTCGTCAGTCACCTCTCCATATTTGGAGAGCTTCTGTGGCAGTGACGGATCGAAGGCGTCAGATATCAGGATTTTCATAATAATTGCTCCTTCTTCGCTATGGGTCTGTGTTTCCTATTCAATTGAGTGAACCACCATGCCGCTGCGCAGCTTGGGCTCGAACCAGGTAGATTTCGGCGGCATGACTTTGTCTGCATCAGCAACTGTGAGCAGTTGCTCGACACTGGTTGGATGAAGGGCGAATGCTATTTTCCATTTGCCTGAGTTGACGAGCTTTTCCAGTTCGGCAAGCCCTCGGATCCCACCAACGAAATCGATCCTGGGGTCGGTTCTCGGATTCTCTATGCCCAGGAGAGGCTGCAAAACCGCCTTTGACAGAACCTGAATATCGAGGGATTCAACCGGATCGTCGGGATTGATCAGCTCCGGGCGGGCTGTCAGGCGATACCACACTCTGTCCACATACATGCCGTAATCGTAAGGTTTCGTAGGCTCTGCATCAGCTCTGGATGAGACCTGTTCCACTTCGAAACGCTCATGAATTCTCACCATGAACTGTTCGACCCGCATATCATTCAAGTCTGCGACCACTCTATTGTAGGCCATTATCTGCAAGTGGTCATCTGGGAAGATTACGGTCAGGAAGTAGTTGAATTCCTCATCACCTGTGAAGTCGGGATTTATCGCACGCATCTCTTCAGCTGCCCGCGCCGCCGCCGCTGACCTGTGATGCCCGTCAGCGATGTAAATCTCTTTGAAACGAGCAAAAGCAGAAGTGAATCTGTCGCACAGCTTACTATCGCAAACCGGCCACAGGGTATGTGCCACTCCGTCATCAGCGGTGAAGCTGATCTCGGGGGGTGCTGCTGCCACGATCTGCTGAAAGACATCCGAGAGTTCCTGATCACGTCTGAAGACGCAGAACACAGGTCCAGCCTGGACTTTCGACGTGAGGATGTGTCTGGTTCTGTCATCCTCTTTTGCCTGCCGTGTGAATTCGTGCTTCTTGATCTTATTGTCGTTGTAGTTATCCACCGACGCCACGGCAACCAGTCCAGTCTGAATATGATCGCCCATCTGAATCTGGTAAATGTAGTAACACTCCGTGTCATCCTGTTTGAGGACACCGTCCCGACGCAACTTAGTGAGATTCTCGGCTGCCTTTGCATAAACCGCATCACTATACGGATCAGTTTCGACCGGCAAATCAATCTCCGGCTTAACTACGTGCAAGAATGAGTGCGGATTAGTCTTAGCCATTTCCCGCGCCTCGTCTGCGCTGAGAACATCATATGGAGGGGAGGCGACTCTGGATGCAAACTCTGGTGTCGGTCTCAGTCCCTTAAACGGCTTTATTCTAACCATGTCGGAATCTCCTGTCCGCTTACCTCCACAATTGTGGATATTGTCACAAAATTCACAAAAACCATGGCTAATGTACGAACAAATTCGATCCCGTCAACCGAATTCGGACTCTTCGGATGTGGAGCAGAAGTTCGCCTAACTCGAGTGATGACATCTGCTGATCGAACTCCGTGCGTTCCCGAACCAGCGTTCAAAGATCCAGCAGAGGCAAATCAGTGAAGATCCCGGAGAAACCGCTCTATGTCCACTTGGTTCCGTCACCAGGGTAGGCCTGAACAACGGGCTAAATTAGCTACTGACAAGGTAAAGAATCGGCTCGTACCGGTCGAAAAGGATACTATAACGGCATTCCAGATGCCACCGACACAATAGATAAAAAAATAGGCCAAAAGCCGAATAAACACGCGGAAAGCACCGACTTAATTGTCTCTTTTAAAAGCTGAAGAGAAGAAAGGCAGGTGAATTATTTAGAGCCGGCAAACCGGGGCTCGTGCACTAACCGGTTTGAAGGTCAAGAACGCTCGGACCTTGGCAGACATCGGATGTGGCTGAACTTGGAGAGCAAACCAAGTACAACAACGCTTAGTCGACAAGGACGCTCGACAAGGAAATTCAAGGAGGATTCGTAATGTCCTTACGTATCAACCACAACATCGCTGCCTTAGACGCACATCGTAACCTGACGGCGACGACGCGTCAGCTGAGTAGCTCAATGGAGAAGTTGTCATCCGGTTACAGGATTAACCGTGCGGCAGATGATCCGGCAGGGCTTGTTATCTCTGAGCAGTTCAGAGCGCAGATCGCAGGTCTCAACCGTGCGATTTCGAACTCTGAGGGATCAATCAACATGATCCAAACGGCTGAGGGAGCTCTCAACGAAATGAACAACCTGTTGGTTTCGATGAGAGAACTGGCCATTCACGCCGCTAACGAAGGTTTCAACGATGTGAATCAGTTAGCTGCTGACCAGGCCGAAATTCAGAATTCCGTTGCGACCATCGATCGTATTGCTTCCAATACCCAGTTCGGTACAAAGAAGCTGCTCGATGGCACCAAGGACAACATCGCGACGATCACGACTGCGAACTCGTCCAACGTGACAATAGTAGAGAGTGGCCTGTCAACTGGCACTCACTCGATCACTGCCACGAAGGTCTCGGACGCGACAGCATCACTGAACACTACGTCCCTTGGTATTTCTCTGAACAGCACCGGAACACCGACTGAACTCACCGATGGCATTCACAACATCGATGTGCTTCAAGCCTCTTCGGGTGCCACCAAGTACTCGAGTTCAGTGAACATTTCCGACGCCTTCGGTAATGGTATGACACTGGGCGATGCCGCATCGTTGGCGACAATAGCCTCTGCGGCTACTTTTGCACAGGCAACCACGACCAACGCCGGCAATTACACAGTCGTTCTCAACTACCAGGAGAACGGTGAAGCGGTTACCGGCGACCAGACTCTGACCGTATCGATTGCTTCCGGCGATTCGGTTGCGACACAGCTCCAGAAGTGGAACACTGCGATTGCCAACAACACACAGTTGGCCGGTAAGATTGCAGCCGCGACGCTTCAGGCCGGTGGTGCCAAACTTGAGTTCAGGGCTGTGAATGAAGGCGCGCAGTACAGTCTTAAGCTGACCTCATCCTCGTCGACCGCTACCGCTGCGATCGTGGACATGGGCGCCTCCCGCTCTGCTCGCGGCGTGAGCAAGGATATCGTTCAGTTCACTGTCAACACCGTAAAGAACAACTCGGCAACCAAGTCGGTGGAGATCGTCACCGGCGCCAGCAACAAGACCTATACGTCGATGAGCACGCTCATCACCGATATGCAGACACAGCTCAAGGCTGCTGCTGCGTTTGGTACCGTCTCGGGAACTCTCGGTGATGTTGATGTGGCGTTGCATGGTACCGATAGGCTGAAGTTCTTCACATACGATGAAGGCTCCACTTACAGTATCAAGCTGGTATCCAATGGTACCGGACATGGAGAGGCCGAGAACGTGCTTGGTCTGGCCGCGGATTCGACAGCTATTACCGGTACCGACGCGTTGGTCTCGTTCGACAATTACACGAATACAATCAGCAGCGTCAAGTATGCATCCACCTCAGATTTCACGCTGTACAACAAGACGGAAGGTACGACCGGAAGAGGTTCGGTCAACATTACCGCCAATACCGCTCTCAACGGAATCAATCTCGGCAATCTGCTGCTCGACGTGAGTGCAGCGAGATTTGATGTCCGTCTGGATGCAGGTCCGGCGACATCGGTGACCGCGGGTACCGATGCTATAATCTACAATGCCGATCGCACAGAATCAATGAAGGTCAGGTATGGGCTCTCCTCTGAGGGTGGATCAGAGACCATCAACAATATCGATCAATCTCTCGTCTTCCAGATCGGTGGAAACGTCGGTCAGACAGCGCGCATAGCGCTTGCAAACATGGCAGCTTCGGCTCTCGGCAAGAATCTGGCCGGAAACATGTTCCTCAATCTGTCTGAAGTCGATGTAACGACAGTCGCTGGAGCGCAGGACGCTCAGCGCGTAATTGATGCCGCTATCGATGAGGTGTCAACATCGAGAGGTACACTCGGTTCGTTCCAGAAGAACACTCTGGAATCGAATCTGGCGAACCTCAGGATTGCATCCCAGAACCTGACCGCTTCTGAATCGAGCATTCGTGACACTGATATGGCGAAGGAAATGACGAACTTCGTCAAGAATCAGATCCTGTTGCAGGCCGGTGTGGCCATGCTCGCTCAGGGCAACCAGGTTCCGCAGGTTGTTTTGTCGCTCTTCGGCTAATTCAGCCGTTTGGAATATCCCACGGGAGGTTGGTAATCCAACCTCCCTCTCATAGACAAGGGGATTAAGATGGATCCGAATAATGATGTTTCATTGAGCACTGCGAAGCCATTTGGGCTACCGGTGTTCGCGGATGCTCTTAAGTCGCCCATGTTGGACGAAGCTGAAGGATTGGGAGCGGTAGCGAGGGGCACCAAGGAGCTAAGCCTCTCCGAAAAGGGTGATGAGCAGACGGAGCCTGCGACCAATGAGTCGATAAGGTCGCTCATAGAAGATGCCAATGTCACATTGCGGCAGCGACACACTGCGTTGAGCTTTCGGATAGATGACGGAACCGACAGCTTGGTTGTACAGGTGGTCGAGACGGAATCCGGAGATGTCATAAAGCAGATTCCGACTGACGAGATACTGGCAATGCGGCAGCGGTTACAGGAAACCATAGGTGTTCTACTGGACACCAGAGGTTAGAATGCGTAATCGGGGAAGGCACCTGTCTTCCCCGACAAAAAGGATTTCAAAATGCCCGGTTTTAATTCCATTGATGGAATTGCCTCCAATCTGAACACAACAGAGATTGTCGAAGCAATAATAAATTCCGAACGCGGTCACATAAGGCTTATGGAAGAGCAACAGTCCAGCCGTACTGACCAAATGACCGTCTATAATTCGGTCTCTGCACTATTAATTGGTCTTAAGACGAAAGCTGCGCAATTAGCTCAGCCAGCAACTTTTGACAAAACGAAAATCAGCATATCGGATGATTCCTATATCTCTGCAGCAGTATCAAGCAAAGTTGCTACAGGCTCATATCGACTGTCCATCCAGCAGCTGGCAAGAAACCACCAGGTCGCAAGTCAGGGATTCGCCGATTCAGGTTCCACAAGTATAGGCACAGGGACATTCAAAATCCAGAGAGGTGATAGCTCTGCTACGACGATCATTATAGATTCCACGAACGACACACTTGAAGGGCTCAGGCAGGCGATCAACGCCTCAGGCGCCGGTGTGACCGCATCTATAATCAACGATGGCTCCGAGAACGATCCGTACAGGCTGCTTCTCACATCGGATAAGACGGGATTGAGTGGTCGTATATCTGTCACCAACCAGCTCAGTGGTGGCGAGTCACCGGACTTTTCCGGCTCCAGTTTCGATATTCCCGAGACTCTCTCCTGGTCGGCTGCTGCGACATCTTCTGTATCACTCGGCTCCAGTGCAAGTTATTCCGGTTCGGCAAACAAACAGTATACGTTCACTGTCGCGGGAACCGGCATTCAGACAGTAGGCTCCGGTGATTTACTGATCGACTGGACCGACGGCACAAATTCCGGCACGATTACTGTCTCAGCCGCTGCCACCGAAGTAACTTTGGAGGGCGTCGGAAGTGACGGACTGACAGTCAGTTTTGCAGCTGGGGATCTTGTCGGTGGCGATACATTCCAGGTTCAGGCGTTCAGCCCGATCGTTCAGGAAGCGATGGATGCCAAGGTCTCACTGGGAACATCCAGTACAACCGGATCGCCCATAGTAATTACATCAGCAACCAATACTATTGAAGGTCTGATCGGCGGAGTTACTCTGAACCTCAAGAAAATCACCGATGCAAACACACCGGAAATTACAATAACAACCGAGCAGGATTCCGCTGGAATCCGAAGCTCCATAGAAGACTTCATAAAACAATACAATGGTGC